>NVRL01000060.1 GCA_002732645.1 Sulfurimonas sp.
ATCTCTTCTAAACATATTAGGAGTTAGCATGTTTGTATCGTGTGTTGCAAATATAAGTTGAGCATTTTTTGTATTTATTTTTTCATTATGAAATAGTTTAATTAAGTGCTTCGTTAGCATAGGGTGCAAACTAGCATCTAATTCATCAATTATTAGAACTTTTCCTTCTCTTAATGTATTAAGAATTGGAGCAGACATCTTAAAAAATTTTCTTGTTCCCTTTGACTCTTCTTTATCTAATTCAAAAGTTATTTTCCCAACTTCATTATTATTTTTATCATATTGTTGATGATAGGTATTAATTAAAGGTATTGTATCTCCCATATCTTTAATCATTTGGTCTTTAAATTCCTTAGTAAAAGGCATTTCATCAAATAAGTCATCAGGAACTTTTTCTTCATTCAATAGAATATCATCAATTCCAATGTCAGCTGTTTTAACTAAGCTTACTATTTCATTTTTAAATTCTTTATTTTGCATTTGTTCCAAAGCATAACCAATATATCCATCATGTTCCATACCATCAATAAAGTTAAACCTATTAAACCATCCCAGAATATTTTTTGCAATTTCACCATCATTTTGGTCACATTTCCAAATAAAGAGTTGATTTTTAGAAATATTAATTTTCAATTCTTTTTTATCAAAGAATTGAAAACCTTCTTTAAACTTAGTAGGATTCACATAATCATCTTCCTCTATATCTCGATAGAAAAGCTTTGATTCTTTTCCTTTTTCATCTGCATACAGCCATTCAGCATAAACTGTTGTATCGTCTATTTCAAAACCATATCTATACTTGATATTATTTATAAAACAAACAATTTCAAAAGTGCTAGAACTATTTTGAGTATCTGTATTTAATTTAAAAGGGAAATGTTCTAATGTATCAGTAGATTGCATTACTTTATTTTTATTAAGTACAATTTTTCCCATAAAAGCCATAGCTTTTAAAAAATTACTTTTTCCACTTGCATTAGCACCGTAAATAATAGCACTTTTTAATAGTTCATACTTTCCAATATTAAATGAGTTGCCTTCATCTTTAGAAGAAGTAGCCATACTAAAGGTGATTGTATCTTTAATGGATTTATAATTATTCACACTAAATTGTAGTAACAAAATTAGTTCCTAATATTTTTAGCATGATTTTATCATAATAAGTATTGATTTTATGCTTTTTCTATAAAAAAAGGTTTTATTATAGATATATTTGCAAATACATATTAAAACCTAAATCAAAGACGTCATAATCTGATTTACTGTTATACTGACTTCTTCTATACTTTTTACATCTTTTGACATAAAAAACTTGATGTTGCTTTGTATATCTTGAAATGCATTTTTCTCATTTTCTAAGTAGTTGTCAAATGCATCTTGAGGTGTCTCGTTTACTCTTTGAAACTCCAGAACCTGCTCTGTGTAATGAACTACTATGTACTCTATGTATTGAAGTATCTGATGCCTTAGTATCTTCTCACTTGTAGACTTGATATCTATAGTGTTTAGTGAGCTTATCATCTCTAAAATCTTAAACTCATTTACTACGAGATAAAAGAGTACYGCAACGTTGTTAAATGTATGAAAGGAGTTCTCTTTAACCATAATGGCAGCTACTGCAAACTTGAGGTAGTCAATAGCACTAAAGAAAAGATTGAACTGATGGTTGTCTTCAAGGATTTCGATGATATTCTCATCTTTCATATTTCCTAGAATTTTAAACAGGTCTGATTTATAATCGAGTATATGGTTAACATCTACTTTGTGTTTAGTCAGGTATTTTAACATCCATCTGGTACTAAAACCGAGAGTACGTTCTATATCATCGAGAAGTTTATACTGTTGTTTTATATCCATTTTTAAGTCATTTCTGTATATCTCAAATCTAATATCATTGGCATCAAAGAGCTGGTTTGTGATGAGGTATGATTTTATCTTAAGTAAAAAACTCTCTTGTCCTCTTCTGTTATAGTCTGCTATAAAAGTTGCACCTTGAAGGTTTATGATGTTATCTGCCATAACAGTTGCTATGATCTCTCTGCGGAGTGGGTGATGTACTATTTCATGCTCATAAGCTGCGAGAAATGATTTTGGAAAATATTTAAATAGAAACYGATTTGCAAAACTCTCATCTATGAGTTTAGATTCAAGCAGTACATTTTTTACAAAAATTTTAGAGTATGATATTATTGAACTTAGAATAGGTCTTACGATAGAACCCTCAGCACATAGTATCTGGTTTATATTTTCATTTTTAGGTATGAAGTACTCTGCTCTTGAAAAACTAGACAGGTTAGTCTCCAATACTTCTATGCTAAGTAAAAAATCTTCCATATATCTCTGACTTAGGCTAGAGTCTCTAGATATTGCAAGAGCTTGATGATAGTTGTTCCAAAGTACAAGATTTACTACTTGATCGGTCAAGTTTTGAAGAGTCAAGTTTGCTTCTTCCTCACTTAATAGATCTTTTGATTTTATGATGTTTAGAAGTATTTTTAGATTTACTTCATGGTCAGATGTATTTACACCCGCAGCATTGTCAATACCGTCTATGTTTATCTCCCCACCATTTCTTGCATACTCGATACGTGCTTTTTGAGTAAAGCCTAAGTTACCACCTTCACAGACTACTTTTGCTTTTACTTCATTAGCATCCAGTCTAACAGCTTCATTTTGTTTATCACCAAGGTCAAGGTTTGACTCATCAGAGCTTTTAACATAAGTTCCAACCCCACCGTTAAAGAGCATGTCAACTTTCATCATAAGAGCTCTTTTGGCAAGTTCTTCACCGCTCATGGCTTTTCTTGTAGTTCCTAGCATCTTCTTGATCTCAGGATTTAGTTCTATGCTTTTTTGAGAACGTAAAAATATACCTCCGCCTTTAGATATCAGCTTTTTGTTATAAGCACTCCAGCTAGCATTTTTAGCAGTAAATAGACGAGAACGTTCCTCAAAACTTATTTGTGGGTCAGGGGCAGGGTCTATAAATATCTCTTTATGAGATACGGCGGCTAAAAGTTTGAATTTTTTAGAATATATCATGCCGTTTCCAAATACGTCACCTTTCATACTTCCGATACCGACAACAGTTATAGACTCCTCTTGTATATTTATACCACGCTGGATGAAAAATCTTTCTGAAGATATAAGTGAGCCACGAGCAGTGATTCCTAGTTCTTTATGCCCAAACCCGTTACTTCCTCCACTTGCGAAAGCATCTCCTAACCAATATCCGCGACTCACTGCTATCTCATTTGCTACATCACTCATAGATGCAGTACCTTTGTCAGCAGCTACAACAAAGTATGCATCATCACCATCATAAGCCACGATATTTTCATGTCTTACTATTTTGCCATCTACCATGTTGTCAACTAAATCAAGCATGTTGTTTATAAAGGCACTATAGATAGTTTTAAATACTTCTTTTGTGATGCTAGAAGCTTCTTTGTTTATGACAAATCCACCCTTTGCTCCATCAGGAATAATAATAGAGTTTTTACCCTCTTGCGTGATCATTAGTGCTTTTATCTCTTGACGATAATCTTCATGTCTTTCACTCCATCTAAGTCCACCGCGACTAATTTTACTCATTCTTAGATGCAAACCGCTAAAATCAGGATGATAAACAAATGCTTCTATCTTTGGTTGAAGTCCCTTTAGATTTTCTGAAAAAGTGGCTGTATCTATTTTAAATGAGATTGCCGGAGAGTCTAAAAAGTAGTTTGTTCTAAGAAGATTTTTTATGAGTGCGTAAGTAAGCTTTAAAATTTTATCGTCCATGATATTTGGAACATTTTTAATAAGCTCTTCTATCTCTACTTCAAAATCTTTCATCGTTTTTTCACGTTTGCTTATTTTTGGATCAAACTTAGCTATAAAGTAATCAACAAAGAGTTTAGAAATATTAGGATATATAGTAATAGTGTGTAAGATGGCTTCTTGATTTAGTGCTATTACAGACTGGTCAATATACTCGATCATAGCACGAAGCAGAAGAACTTTTTTGATGGAGAGGTTTTGATCGTAAACTAGTGAGTATAGTTTACATCTAGGTAAGATAAGACCTGCAAGTGAGTCAGAGATAACATTTTCAATATTTAACTTAGAGTCTCTGATATTTTTAGTATCATCTATTTTTAGGTTAAATCTGTTGATATAAACATCTTTCTTATCTTTTGTTATTTTATAAGCGACTTCATCGATAATAATAAAACCAAAGTCATGTAAAACAGGTACTATGGAAGATAGATATAGTTGTTTGGTCGCAAAGATATTTATGGATGGCTGTTCTACATCATCCATTATTTGAGTTACTATTTTCTTTTCTTGAATGCTACTGWAGAGTTCATTACTGATAGTTAGATCTTTTTTTGATAGTAGACCTGAAAAGACGGCGTTCATTGAAGAGGATTGCATAAAGTCTCCTTTAAAATTAACTTATGTWSMYYWYTKWWRYMSMMTKTWWAWWKWAGTTYKTYWWGSRKKWAWSCRKMTWRKWWKKSCWNAAATYRAKKAKKARNATAAWKWTRAMTMMRSTSTKRYRRWRAKYRWKRSKWSWACKYTYGWWWAKKGTGGCATTTTTAGGAAAAAATGGTTTTACTTTTTTTGGACGTTTTAGCTCATAGTTCATCTCGGAATAATGCTCATACCTATGTTCTTTATCGATAGCAATAGAGCGAAGTATGACACTGTCTAACCAGTCTGGGATATTATTGTTGTAAAAACTTGGCTTTTTTGCCTCTTTAAATGAGGGTGACTGAAAAGGTTCTATCTCTCCATAAGGGTATTTTCCGGTTAGACTCAAATATAGTGTAACACCTATACAAAAGAGTTCACTAGACTCACTTATAGCTTCACCATTAAATCTTTCAGGAGATAAAAAACTAGGAGTTCCGGCTCTTGTGTTTTTAGAAAATATCTCTGTTATACTWCCAAAATCTATGATTTTAAACTCCAAATTCTCATCGTCATCTTTTGCTATCATAACATTTGGAGGTTTGATGTCTCCATGAACCAAGTCATACTTTAGTAAAAACTGTGACATATTCAATAGTGTAGATGCTAACTCCACTGCATCGTCTATAGTAATCTGTTTATGAGTCATATAACTATCCAAATCTTCACCATTAAAAAGCTGCATCACATAGTAACGTGAAGTCCTGTTTTTTGGAATAACGGCTTTTGGAAAAAAGTCTGCTTTTAGTCTTTTAGCATTCCAAGCCTCTTTTACAAAAAGGTCTAAAACAGTTTCATTATCTATAGCCTCAGTTGGAGCGAACTTAACTACATACTGTTTTGTCTTTTTAGAACATAACCATGTCCTATTATTTTGAATAAGTGACTTCTCTAAGGTATACCCATCAATAGTTTGATTAACTTTTAAAGATTCTGGAATTAGTAACTTTTGTTGTTTTAGCTTTTCTACCTCATTTACCTCAGATATCTCTAAAACTACAGCAGTTGTATCATCTGGGAGATTGTCTTCTACCAGTTTAGAAGCTTTTTTCACTAAAGATGAAGCACCGAGGTAGATACCAGTTTCTAGTCTATTTTCGCTCATAAGATTGTAAAGACCATCACTGCATAGTAGAATTTTGTCATCCTTTTGAATGATGTTTTCAAAGTAGTATAGTTCTACGTCTTTAGCTATCCCTATGGCTTGTGTGAGAACATTCTCGTAGCCTTCTTCATCCATGGCATGATCAAATGAGAGTTGATTAATTCTTTTATCTCTGTATAGATATACTCTAGAATCTCCGACGTTAGCACCATAGAGCCTATTCCCTTCTATGATTACAATAGTCAATGTTGTGACTAATTCGCTTCTCTCGTAGTTAACCATGGACTCTTCATAAAGAATAGAGTTTATTGACTTTATGAAAGTATTTATAGACTTCTCTATACTCCATGTTTTTGGGCGACTTTTTAAATTATTCATTAGATAAGTTGTAACTCTTTTGGCTGCCTCAGCACCTGCATCTGCACTACCGACTCCGTCGCAGACTATACCTACTGTCAGGTTACCTATAGTCTTAATGTCGTAAAAATCATCACCTGTAAGTTCTTTGCCTTTTGCAAGTGAAAAACCTGATGTCTTTATGTTATTATTTTGCATGTTGAACTTTCTTTTTTGTGAAATATATAAATAGCCCCAGCGCTACAATTAAGGTGGATACACTACCTATGAGATAAAAAGCATAAATCATTTGAGCATAATCATCTATAGCAATTTTAAATACTACCATAAGGGATTCTATTAGTAAAGCAATAATTATTGTAATGGAGAACTTTGTTAAAACTTTATATTCATCAGTTGAATTTTTAGAGTAACTTTTAAAGATTACCTCTTGTGCCAATACTGTTTTTGCAAGGTCAAATATTGCCAGTCCTAGTGTTAGAGCAATAACAGGTTTAAAAATAGCTTCTATAGATAATCCACCTTTAAATAGAAGAGAAGTTATAAACTCATAAACAGAGTAACCAATAGTAAATAGTGCCAAAATTATCATGATATTTGCAGTTAAAAAGTAAAAACTTTTACTTACRAAGTTAAATCCGCTATGAATCTCTATTASACCTAGTCTTTGAAGTAGGGCAGATATGTTAAAGTCTAAAAAGAAGACTTTTCCATTCTCTTTTTTAGCTATTGTGATGCAGGTCTCACCTGTGGCACTGCTGATGTAGGGTTGAGTAATTGCAATATTACTCTCATCAAACTCCATCTTCCTTAGAAGATACTTTCTATTTCTCCCAATAGGTGTCTGGCTAGTTTTGTTTCTGTAGATATTTTCAGAGATTTGAAGCATTGTCTCTTTATCACACGTATAGATAAGTTCCAAGGATGGAAATACTTTAAATACTTTTTTAAAGTCATTATCCTCTCTCTCCTCTAAGCTTCCAAGGTTAAAAACAGTCTCTATAAGAAAGTTTTCAATATTTGATATATTGTCTTTATAAGTAGTCATAAATTCTTGCACAGAATTTTTCCTTTAAATTATTTTATTCATCATCTTTTGCAAATTTTTCATACAAGAAGCTTAGTATCGCTTCACGGCATCTGATGTACTCTGGATTACTTTGAAGTTCAACTCTGTTTCTTGGACGTTCAAGATTTACTTCTAAAATCTCGCCGATGGTGGCATCTGGACCATTTGTCATCATTATAACTCTGTCACTTAGCAGTACGGCTTCATCAATATCGTGTGTAATAATTATTACAGTATTTTTAACATTTTGCTGAATTCTCATCAGATGCTCTTGCAGGTTTGCACGAGTGAGAGAATCTAGTGCTCCAAAAGGCTCATCCATCAGAAGAACTGTAGGCTTTATAGAAAGTGCTCTGGCAATTCCCACACGCTGTTTCATTCCACCGCTTATTTCATCTGGCAGTTTGTCTTTTGCATGATCAAGATTTACCATAGATACAAACTTTTCAACCCTCTCTCTAAGTTCTGCCGAGGAGAGCTCTGGCATTACTTTTTTAACTGCCATCTCAATGTTTTGATAAACTGTAAGCCAAGGCAGAAGTGAGTGATTTTGAAAAACTACAGCASGCTCAGGTCCGGGACCCTCTACGTGTTTGTTCTCTAAAATTATATGACCCTCCGTCTGTGCATCTAGTCCTGAAATCATATTTAAAAGAGTACTCTTTCCACATCCACTGTGCCCAATAATGGAAACAATTTCANTTTTTTTTATCACGAGGTTTATATCTGTTACCGCTACATAGTCATCTTTTCCCGGAATTGGGAATCTTTTTTCAATATTCTCTAGACTTAAAAATTTTTCACTCATTACACTCTACCTTTTTTTGTATAATCAAAATAATCTGCAAGTTTTCCCATCATAAGGTCTAGAATATAACCCATAAGACCAACTATAATAATACCTATGATGATGTTATGGTAGTTGAGGTTGTTATACTCATCCCAAATCCAAAAACCTATGCCGATTCCACCAGTTAGCATCTCAGCTGCTACAATAACCAACCATGCAGTWCCGAGTGATAACCTCATACCCGTAAAGATAAAGGGAACTGAAACAGGCAGGATAATCTGAACTACCTTCTCCATTGGTGAAAATCTTRWRWCMTNTKGYAWYMWWCAKATWNTYTTKGMTAANACYYWKWWNGCYTANNGCMRTKTYWNNATARNTGNATYSKYCAAATCGATGTAATAAAAATAGTAGATATTGCCGTTATATTTATATCTTGAAATATAAACAGAAGCAGAGGCAACCAAGCCAGAGGTGATATGGGTTTAAATATCTGTATAAATGGGTCAAACGCGTACTGTGCTGTTTTACTCAWACCAAGCATTAAACCAAAGGGAACACCTACAAGTATTGCTAAAACAAAACCTGCAAAAACTCTTTTTAGAGATTCAATAATCTGCCAAAATAGACCTTTATCATCTTGGTTCTCAATATAAAAAGGGTCGCTTAAAACACCTTCTAACTCGTCACCTTCACTTGTTACACCACCAAATGCTGCTACATACGTATCAGAAGGTGTTGGAAAATCTTCAACTACATATGATAGGGCAGACCAAAATTGGATTATAAGTAGTAAAACCAATAATGGTAGGAATATCTTTTTCGTTGTTTGCATATTCATTTTTTTCCTTTATCTTTAAACTCATTAGGTACCTAAAATAAGTAGGTACCTATCAATTTAAAAGTTTATTTAGTTACATACTTAGGGTCAGCACATCCAGCTGGTCCATAAGGACATACGTAGTTTGGTTGTTCAGTTTTAACTGTCCATTTATTAACTTTATTCAACTCTTCTTTTGAGACTTTTGATTCATCAATACCAGTAGAGAAGATATACTCAACAGCCTTATTTGGATCCCATACTTTGCCGTCCATAAACATGTTGTACTTATCTACACCATCTTTTTTCCAAGGACTTGGAGGAAGGCTGTACCCAAGTTCTTTAGCAACCTCTGCAAATAGGTCAGGGCGGTAAACAGATTCGATAACTTTTTTCATATCAACTGCTTTATCAATTTGTCCCCATCTGTACATTTGAGTTATAAACCACATACCGTGAGAGTAGTATGGATAAGCTGCATAGTAGTTGGCAAAAACGTTAAACTGTGGGTTAGGCTCAGATTCTTGACCTTTTAAGTATTGAAATGTACCAGTCATAGATTTTTCCAGTACTTTTACAGGAGCTTTTACATAGTTTGGTTTACTCAAGATTTTGGCTGCTTCTTTACGGTTTGCCCATGAACTGTCTAACCATATTTGAGCTTCTAAAATTGCTTTCATTACAGCTTTTGTAGTCTCTGGATATTTTTCTATAAAGTCTGCACGAGTTTGAAGAACTTTTTCAGGATTGTTGTTCCAAATATCATAGTTAGTTACAAGTGTAGAACCTTTTTTCTTTAAAACTATTCTCTCGTTCCAAGGCTCCCCAACGCAGTAACCTACAATATTCCCGGCAATAAGGTTTGAGGGCATTGTCGGCGGGGGARAAGGTTTAATCGTTGTGTCACGATCAGGAACTATTCCAGAAGATGCCATCCAGTATCTTAACTCATAGTTGTGAGTAGAAACTGGGTGAACCATACCAAAAGATAGTGGTTGATAGTTTTTACCCTCAGTTTTATGTTTAAAATCTATGTACTTTTTAAGAGCATCTGATGTTAAAGGACGAGCAGTTTTATCCATGCCAAACTCTTCCATCTTTTTGATGATATTATTACCAAAAGTGATTCCGTTACCGTTAAAGTCAAGAGAAAGAACTGCTTGTAGATTTGCTTTACCGTTGATTCCTAAAGTAGCTGCAATGGGCATACCGGCTAAAGCGTGTGAAAAGTCATACTTTCCACTTATTACTTTCTGCTGAATTCCAGGCCATCCGCCACCCTCTTTTACAACATGAACATCTAAGCCATACTTTTTAAAAAAGCCTTTTTCTTTTGCGATAACAATCGGTGCACAGTCAGTCAGTGCAATAAAACCTATAGTTAATTTTTTCTTCTCTATCTCTGCTAGCAAAGATGTTGCCACTAATGACAAACCTAACCCGATACCTATGATTTTCTTTAACATGTAATTCTCCTAAAAGTAATTTGTTATAGGAAAATTATAAGATATTAAAGAGAAWWTAKMTRYRRTWTRKWKMHHRWAWMYCWYAMWATATAATGTTCGTAAAATATACTGATGTTTTCTGAGAAATTTAAAAGTAGTAAAATAGAGTTGATTTTTTAGATAGAACGCTTAGGTGATTAGAATTTACCACCTAAGTAAAAAGTAGGTTAGTTTATTTTTAATAGTTCTACGTCAAAAATCAGTGTAGCATCCGGACCGATCTTTGGAGGAGTACCTTGCTTGCCGTATGCAAGTGTAGATGGAATTACTAGTTGCCATTTGTCTCCCACTTTCATCTTTTGTAGAGCCTCAGTCCAACCTTTTATAACTGCATTTACAGGAAAGCTTACAGGTTCACCACGTTCAACAGAGCTATCAAATACAGTTCCGTCTATTAGAGTACCATGGTAGTGTGTAACAACTGTATCTGTAGATTTTGGAAATACTTTTCCATTACCTGATTTAAGTACTTTATATTGAAGACCGCTCTTTAGAGTTTTAACACCAGATTTCTTTTTATTTTTAGCTAAAAACTCAAGACCTTCTTTTTTGTTATGGGTTGAGAACTTTTTCATCATTGATAGTTCTCTTCTTTGCTTACTCTTTTGGTAGTCTAGCATTGCAATGCGCATTTCATTGTTACTAAGTCTGGGCTTAGTACCAGAAAAGACATCTTTCATACCAAGTTTTATAGCTTCTAAGTTTATATCTTCCTTAGATATCATAAGCTGTTTTCCAAGTTGAACACCGATAACATAACTAGCTTTTTCTTCTTGACTTTTTAGTGTGTTAGCTGACATACTGGAAGTTGCGATAAGTCCTAAACAACCAATAATTGCAGGTAAGATTTTTAGCATTAATATCCTTATTTTTTATAAAAATTTCTTTATTATGAAAAAGATTATATCCTAAGAATTACTTATTAAATACTCAATCAAATACAATTGTACAAAAACGTCATCTTTGTGTTATTTTGACTCTTTATTAGCCTTTTCTCTGAGTTTGTCTTTTTTACTTTTTTTCTTTCCTTTTACAGGAGCAGGACCTTTTTCTTTTTTAGGAGCCTCTCCTATAAGTTCAAAACCTTCTATCTGTTCTCTATCTATTTTGACTTTACATTTTTTTTCTATGATTATAAAATGGGCTTGATCTTCGTGAGAGATAAAAGAGATAGCAAGCCCTGATTTTCCAGCTCTTGCTGTACGTCCGATGCGGTGGATGTAGTCCGTTGGAGAGCGGGGTAGGTCGTAGTTTACAACACACTCTATGTCGTCTATATCCAAACCACGAGCTGCTATGTCCGTTGCGAAAAGTATATTTATTTTTTTGTTTTTAAATTCGCGCAGTGTGTAGTTTCTATCATCTTGATTTAGATCTCCGTGAAAGGACTCAGCACTAAAGCCATTTTTTCTAAACTTGTAGGCAATGTTGTCAGTTGCTCTTTTGTTTGCCATAAAGACCAATATATTTTTGAGCTTTAATGTCTTGATGAGATGCTTAAGAAGTGAAGCACGATTATTAATATTTACTTCTATAACTCTTTGGATGATAGTATCAACAGTCGGTACACCTTCTTCTATACTTACTTGCACAGCTTGCGTAGTTATCTTAGCAGCAATGTTTAAAATTTTCTCAGGGTAAGTTGCCGAGAAGAGAAGGTTTTGACGTTTATCTGGTATTGCATCTAAGATAAGGTCAAGTTCCTGAGCAAATCCAAGATTTAGCATTTTGTCTGCTTCATCAAGAACCAGATACTCTAGATGCGAGAGGTTCATTTGCTTTTTACTAAGCACATCTAAAAATCTACCTGATGTGGCAACTAAAATATCACACCCTTGCTGAATATCGTATAGTTGATCACCGATTCCCTCCCCTCCAATCAGACTTACAACTTTAGGTCTTTTGCTCATAAACTCACCAAAATTCTCAAAAGCATCTGAGACTTGAAGAGTTAATTCTCTTGTAGGTGTTAA
>NVRL01000061.1 GCA_002732645.1 Sulfurimonas sp.
GAAATGATTGGAAATATTGCCCACCAATGGAGACAGCCATTAATGCAGTTAAGTGCAATCTTTATGTATTTAGATGCGTATCAGGAAAAAGGGAAATTAACGCCAGAGAAATTTGATAAAAAAATAAAATTTTATGAAACATATATATTAAAAACAAATAAAAATACAAAAGTGGAATTAAAAGATATAAAAGAGGGATATTTATTGAAATTTAATTTTTCTTCTGGTCGAATGATAAAAAGATCTTTGATCTTGATAGTCGTTCTTAGCACTGTGTCAACTATGATTTTAGATTATAGATTTGCAATTGTTTATTTTTTTATGATTATTTATTTGTATTCAATGGTTGCACTATCTAGATATATTTATAGCTTTTACAAAGGTAATAAAACTTTATTTGTAGACAACATAATTTTAATAGGAAATAATGATAAGGATGGAATAGGTATTCCATTACAAATAATAAATGAAAAGGAAAAGACACTTATTAAGTCGTATGTAAAAAAATTTCTAAATAAAAATATAGATGAATTTGAAAAGCATATATTTAATGTGCCACTAACTAAAACAGAAAACATAATAAATGTAGATACTAAAATAGGAGATAGTAATGGCAGATAGTAACACAACTAATAATCAAGATAGCTCCCAAGATTATATGAAAGACCTTTTAGGTTTACAAGATGCCAGCGTAAAACAGATTGTAGATTCTTTAGTTAGTAACGGTAATATAGATGCAGCTTCTATTCCTAAGGTTACAGAGTATTTAAGTCATGTTAAAGGGATGGCAGTATCTGGTGTTTTAGCTTGGGATACTTCAAAAACAAATGGTGAAAATGTTAGCAATGTGCTGGGAACTTTAGCACAAGATGCTGCTGCGACAGGAATAGCTGCTGTTATATTACTTCCCTTTGCAGCAGGAGCATTGCCAATATTCGCTGGTTCTTTATTGGTAGGATGGGCAGCTGAAGCAGCAGGAATAGATTTAGGAGATATGGCACAAGAAGCCTATTCTCATCAGATGACATTACTAAATATAAATGAAATAGAGACCAATAATTTTCATAACTTACCTGAGTATGCAAAAGTTAATATGATGGAACAGGGTATTTGCCCAACTTGCCCAGGATGGACAAGTCATATAGAAGATATGAAGGAAATCTATACTAAAAATTATAATGAAAAAATTGATGATATAGATATCATTGTAGAGAAACCACCAACACTACCAGAACCAGACGTAGTTCCAGACACTCCACCTCCTACAACAGAACCAGACACTACCCCAACACCAAAAGTAACCATAGACCCAGAAACAAACACAGCCACCCTAAACTCAGGTGGAACCATAAGTGAAGTAGCATCTAAAACAGACTACACTTCAGCAGAACTTTTAGAGTTTAACGGCATCTCACTCGAAGATGCAAGAAATCTTCCAGAAGGTACAGAAATAAAGATACCTGAGAAAGTAGATACACTTCAAGGTGAATATGGAAACATAAAAATGTACCAAGACAAAGAAGGTAATCTTGTTACAGTAGTTCCAAATGAAGATGGAACTAAATCTATTCATAACACTTTTAGTGACAACCCTTCTCTCTATGTCCAAGGAAATCTAAGTGATCCAAACAGCATCCACTTTACAAATGACAATGGAGTAAGTGAAGTATGGTCTAAAGACTCTAACGGTAACTTCTACCAGTCACAAGTCTCTACTGAAGACTTTAGTATAAACTACACTCCAAGTGAAGATGGTAAGTCTAAAGTAGTATCAAACATAGAGATACTTTCAGATAATGCTTCGTTTGATGATATCGCACCTCATACAAAGTTCTCAGCTCATGACCTAAGAGAGTTTAACGACTACCCAGAGGGTGGAGCAATAACAAGAGACTCTATCGATATTCCTAAATCTAAAGATACAACTATAAARGGTGGATATGGAACAGTAGTTCATTACAGCGGTTTCAATGGCAATGATATGTTTATAGTTCCTAACCAAGATGGAACAACTACAAAGTACACTACCTTCATAGACGGAAATGACAACCAAGCTCTTTATGAAACTTCTTCAAACGGTTCAACTACAGTTACACTGAGTAATGATGATGGAAGTATAAGAACTATTATTTCAAATAAAGATGGTTATAACTTTGATAGCTTTGGAGTAAGCGATGTAGCAGATGTAAGTTATATAGAACTACCAAATGGTGATTTGCAAGTTAGTGGGTTTACAACTAAACAAGAGACTACTATAGCAGAACTAGCTGAGAAGACAGGATTTTCTGAAGATATCTTAAGAGATATGAATGGCTATGGAAGTGATGATAATATAGTTGGAAGTGGAGCTAATATTTTCACTCCTAAAGATGTACAGACTTTGGATAGTGCTTATGGTGATGTGGAAGTTTATGAAACATTTGACGGTGAGTTTGTTGTAGTTTCTCCTAATGAAAATGGAACAGTTTCTACATATAGTACTTTTAAAGATGAGTATAATAGAAATGCTGTAGTTGAGATTAAAGATGATGGAAGTTATAGAGTTACACTTACTAATGAAGATAAAACACAAAGAGTAATAGCACAAGCTGAGAATGGTGATTTTTACGATAGTGCTGATCCTGATTACAGTGGACTTGGAAATGCAGCAGTTATTCAGATAGGAAGCCTAATCATGGCTAATAATGAGTTTAGTGATATTGGTAGTATAGCAGTAACTACTAGCATTGCAACAATAGCAGATTATGCGACTCATAATGCAGCTAAAAGTGGTGGTGAGTTTGATGTTCAAGATGATCTATTAGATAACTTAAAAGGAGCTGTATTAACTTTTGCCATATCCTCATACTTCGCAAATAATGATAATATCTCAGATATCTTAGGCATGAATGATACCTTTGCAGGAGATATGCTAGATTATACAGCTACTTTTAGTATTGGATATATGGCAAATGCTTACTATGCATCTGCGATGGCAGTAACRYYARCAGAKKTWAMARATGCNKRYARACTTNTTAAMKGGARCAAATMTMGCCAATGCNWTTTANTGGAGCAGYTGGYGGTTACTTAGGTAGTGTTGCAGCAAAYGAGWTRATGGGYTGGGATACAGAGTCTGAGATGATAGGTTCAAGTATAGGTAGTGCACTTGGAGCAATAGGGGCACTTCTTATGCTAACTAACCCGCTAGGTTGGGTAGTCCTTGCTGTTTCATTTCTTGGATCATTCGCAGGTAATATAATCGGAGGAATAGTAGGCGGACTCTTCGGAGGCAGTGAGCCACCACCGCCAACTGCATAYGCTGAGTATGGTTTCGATGAAGAGACATTTAGCTAYCTCATAGAAACTAGTGGTTCAAGTGATGGCGGTAATGAAGAAGCTATGAAAAAYATAGCTGAGTCTCTGGCTAATCACTTTATAAAYATGGTGACTATTGCAGGTGGTCAACTAACAGATGCATCTGCTATGCCWGACATACTTGTAACTCAAAGAGATAATAGCTTAACTATAAACGGTGCTAGAGGAAGCTTTGATACTATGRGKCAAACTATGGCAGATGCTTTAAGCCCWGAGAYGCCRTTTATGAATGTWGAGGGYGGTGAYRWMTATATTYTAAGAGCTATGAATAGAACTAACGAGAAGTTCTTAGAAGGTGACCCAGACTCRCAAGGTAGAGTMGACYTAGAAGARYTMTACACWAACATAGCACTTGCAAGAGACTATAGTAACTATATGAACAAAGTCATGATAGTYYTAGATGCAGATGGTCAAAAAGTKACAGACCCAGATGAACTACAAGCTATAAAYGAAGAGTACCAARCTCTTAGCCAAATGGAAGAKGGYGARGAAAAARCARYAGCATTTRRWGAGTTTATGTCTCGTTAYCAGTTTACAAGTGAAGATGARTATGTAGACAAYATYTTAGAAAYWGTKACACAAGAAGATATACAAGAGTATAAGACTYTAAGAGAAGAACTTATAGAGTCACATGAYAACATCATAGACCCACTWGCATCTAAACTCTCAACTATACAAGAAGAACTAGATGCACTSCAAAGAGTTATAGACAAYAGTGAAAGTATAAAYYCTGAAGATGCASARYTAAAAGYTYTAYTRCTTGAAGAYAARTCTATAGTTCAAACRCAAMTAKCAGATGCCAAAGAAGAAAAAGCAACAGCAATAGCRGAACTAGAAGATGAACACTTCCAAGAAATAGAAGCTATGCACTTCCAAGAAGTTTTTGAAACGGCMSAAGAGTTACARCTAGATGAACAYCACTAYWSMGAAGACTTCAACAAACTAAATACTGAGATAGCTTCCTTTAACTACGAACAACATCTGGAAAATGATGAACTTTTAAAAGTTGATGAAGATGAACTTTTAGAAAAAGTCGCTTTAAAAATGTATGAGATATATAAAAGTGAAGATGAAGAAGGACTTATTTCTAAAGAAGAAGCTTACTCTGTTTTACAAGAGATAGGCTACGATGAGTTTACAAGACAAAACGAAGCTGGTACATCTTCGAGTGTAGGAGTGGAAAGAGTATTACTTTCTAAAGTTGAAATAAGTCTAGAGAGATTTAACGAACTACTTGAACTTGCAGATATTCCAAATCCTTATGAAAACTTTGAGTCAACTCCTGATGCTTTTTCACTTGCTAACAAAGATCTAAATGACTTGGAGTTTGAACTGCTTGATGGTAACCTTATTATCACAACTGATGATAAAGATGTAGTAGAAGAAAAAAAGAGTTTTATTATAGAAGATTGGGAGAGTTGGGATAAGACAAATACTCACTTAGAACTTCCAAATGGTACGAAGGTAAATCTTCAAGCACTCATAATTGCTATAGGTGTTGAAGAGGGGGCAGGTGCTGTTGATGTAGGTGAAGCATCTATAGCTCTGCTTGGTGAAGACGAGACACTAGCCCAATACTTAGAAAACTATGATTCAAACCATACATATGCAGGTACGGCATCTGATGACATCATAAAAGCTTACGATGGAGATAACCTTGTAGTAACTGGAGCAGGTAATGACAGTGTAGTTACAGGTGATGGTAAAAACAACAGAGGGTGTTCAAACTCTATGAGTTTACTCTCTAAAGTTGAAATAAGTTGTAGTATATATAAAGATATAGAACTAGTTGCCTAAATTAATAATCATTAATATAGTTATAAGATATTAACAGATATTCTATTAATCTTAAATAATTTAAAATAACAGAATATGATTTAATGTTAATAATAAAAAGTGTTTTTAATTAAAATAAACACTGGGCCACTTTTCAATAATATTTTAACAGGGGTTACATAATGAAAAATAGATTTATATTTATAGACAGAATAGTTTTTAGTTTACTAATTGTTGCTTTTAGTTTTAGTTTTTCTTTTGCTGAAAATGATATTAATAAGCTTAGTACAAAAGATAGAGAACAGTGCTTAAAAATGGCTGCTTTAGTTAATAAGTATGCTCGTAAAAAAGACAACTGGCAAGATACTATTGTTAGAAGTAGTGGATATGAATTTAGACAAATAAAAGTATGTGCAAATCATATCTATCCAAAATTGAATTATAAAAAAGAGATTAAAATTACTTTTCATGACTGCACAATGGAAGATATAAGTTATTTAATAAAGAAAGATAATAAAATCATTGGAATATCTGAAATTATACCAAACTATCATGGTGCTTCAACAGATAGGTACAATAAGGGTTATTTAGTAAATATATCAGAATATTATGGAAAGGATATAGCTTATATAGACTGGATGCTTGAAGAACCAAATAGTATCGAAAAAAAATATGGGAAAAATTATATAAMYMAAAWYTNNNNTAATCYCAKYRAAWWYKWWRSSCATGTAGTTTTTACAAGAAGAAAGCATGATATCGATATGTCATATATTAAAGTTAATAATTGCTTTGTAGAAGATTATTATTTAAAAGGGCAAAAATAAAATGTCCGGGATAATAATAATACCAATTTTAGTGATATATGCATTCTTTTGTTACATCATTTATAGAATAGTTCTTGGTAAAACTCWWWAMWRSCWKTKRKCWKYAMSTKWKWWWYTTSMARYKWTGAMMWYYSMCWWWWKSRMWKYAWTAATTGATAAAGGAATAGAGAAGTTTTATAACAMATTTGGACTTTTAGAGCCAATTGTATATGAGATGCCAGAGAGGGATAAGAATGGCAAGATTGAGAGTATAGGGGGATGGCTTATGCCCTCTATTAATATCGAAAATTTAGAGGATAAGGAAAAACTCAACATATTATTAAATAAACTAAGAGAAGATAATATTAGTGAGTTTGTTGAGTTCCGCTCTAGAGTTGGAAGTTATAAAGACAATTCACGTAAAAGAGTTATAATAAAAGTAAACCTTTATAATAAAGAAAAACCTTATGAAATAATAGAAAAATCTCAGGCAAGATATATACAAAAATATAGAGATAAATATGATTTTAACTTTTTTGTAATTGTAATTCGAAACACAGAATATTATATTTATGATAACAAAAAGCAAAAGGTTATAGCAACAGCTCAAACTATGCCAGCATTTAACTTTCTCCCCTCCATATTTGTTAGACACTATATTCTTCATGCTTCAGGGTTATTTAGTAGAGAGAGTAACAATTATGTAGATGAGATGAGAAACGATCTCTTTAAAGATATAAGGATTGTAAGATGAGTAATACAAACTTAGATATAGAAAAAATAACTAACAATGGACTATTGTCTGAGTTAAGTTATATAACGCTTGAAAGTAAGTATTTTAATGAGGAAGTATTTGAGGGTAAATATGATAGCCAAACTATAAAAGATTATTTAGATGCCACAAAAACTGAGATTAAAGCTATTGATGATAAAAAAGAAAGTTGGGATAAATTTTTAAGTTTAAAAGAAAAAACAGTAGATGAGTACAGAGGTATAGATGCTAATCGAAAAGAAGCAATCCTAGATATCCTAGACAACTACGAGATAAAAGAGTTTCACAGCGATTCCACTACCGACTTACAAATAATGCTACTTCAAGATAAACAAAGTGGAGATTATCATATAGTACCTAGAGGTACAGCAAGTAACACTGATATAACAGTAGATGCAGATATGGCAGTCGGAAATAACCCTCAATATCAACCAGCATTAGACTTCACAACACAAATGATGAATAAGTATGAAATAAATATTGAAAATCTTACTTTTTCAGGACATAGTTTGGGCGGTACTACTGCAAATATGTTAGGTGTAACAACAGGAGCTCAAAGTTATGCTTATAATCCATTTGGAACAGAAAATCTCTTTACAAATAGTATATATGGTGTAGACCCTAATGTAGATATGTCTTATGCTAGAGAAAATAACTTTGTTATTTCTTATCAAGATGGCGGTCTCTTAAATGGCGATATACTGTCAAATTTAGCAACTGATTTGAAAGGTAATAGCCATTTAGCAACCGTTATCCCAATAACTGGTGAAAATGTAGGACTAGAAGGACATAGTATCACTGTGTTAAAGGATGCTATAAAAGATGTAAAAGATAGTGGGGTAGACTCGATTGATCAGYTGGATAATTATAATCAAAATATCATAAATCAATATAACGGAATAGGTGACGATAACCACGTAACAAATCCATCTTATGACACAAACCTTGATTTTGACTTTGATTTTAATTCAACAAATGACACAAGTTTTGACTTTGAAATAAAGACTACAGAGCCTACTATAAATAATAATGTAGTAAGTATTGAYATAGATAGTAATATTAATACTAGTGGTATTAAACATCCAATAATAGATAGTGATTTTGAATATACTAGTTCTTTTGGAGATAGACCTGCTCCTATTACTTCAACTGGAGTAGGAAGTAACAATCATGGAGGTATAGATATTGGCGTACCTTCTGGTACACCTATTGGTTCTGTGCATAATGGTGAAATATCAAGTATAAGAATAGATGGAAGCCCTAATGGTGGTTTCGGTTATTACATAGGTGTTGAAAATGATAATGGTACATTTAGTTACTATGGGCATCTTACAGCTGACAGCGCAAATTTTAAAGTTGGGGATACTGTAAATGCCGGTGATATAATTGGACTCAGTGGTAATACAGGTAATTCAAGTGGACCACATTTACATTATGGAGAAAGAACGGAAGCAATAGGACAAGGTGGGGAATGGATAGATCCTACAGAAGCATTAGCAATAGGACATCTTCAAGATTATCAAAATAAAGAATTACCGAATTTTATGGAGGAATGCTTACCATCTACAGAAGATAACTTATTTGAATATAATAATCAAGAATCAACTGAAGATATTTTTAAAATAGATAATTCCAATAATGAGGCAACAAATTTACTTTATAATAGCTATAACGAAACTATAGCAATACAAAAACTAAAAGATACTGTATCAAGTATAGTTTCAAAAACTAATTATTCTAAAGAAGAAATACTAGAATATAATGATATATCATATGAAGAAGCAGGTATATTTGCTAAAGATTTTAAAGTAAAAATCCCAGCAGATGTAAATTCATTTGAAACAGATTTTGGACCTGCAAAAGAGTATGTAGGACATGACGGTAGTTTAAAATATTCACTTAAAGATGCAAATGGTGATACAAAAATAGTTACCATGGATAAGTACGGAAACATCACCAAAAATGAGTATGGTGATTTTTCAAATGACTTTGGTACTTCATCTGATTCACAAACAGATGCAGAGTTTATGAATGAACTTTTGAAAAAGTTTGATAACTCTAATGATGGTGAAGGAGTTAACCTTGATGGTGGAACACTCGTAGCAGATAGCGGACAAATAGCAACAGATGCAAACAACGGTTATATAGATGATGATACAGCTACTACAGAAGAAACAAATAATAATAAAGAAACAGACTACAGTGGACTAGGAAACGCAGTTGTTATCCAAATCGGAAGCCTTATYATGGCTAACAATGCTTTTAGYGATATAGAGAGTGTAGCAGTAACAACAAGTATAGCAACCGTAGCTGACTATGCAACTTTTAACACAGATAAYGGTRCAGAGTTTRATGYTACKGARGAYYTAGGTAAAAACTTAGCAGGTAGTGTTATMTCKTTTGCMATATCTTCATACTTYGCAARYAATGATAATATCTCAGATATCCTAGGAATGAATGATACATTTGCAGGAGATATGCTAGATTATACAGTAACTTTTGGTGCTGCTTATGTTGCAAATGCTCAGTATGCTATGTTAGCAGAGTTTAAAGATGCAGATAAACTTTTAACTGGAGCAAATCTAGCCAATGCATTTAGTGGAGCAGTTGGTGGTTACTTAGGTAGTGTTGCAGCAAATGAGTTGATGGGTTGGGATACAGAGTCTGAGATGATAGGTTCAAGTATAGGTAGTGCACTTGGAGCTATAGCCCTTATTTTATTAACTAATCCAATAGGTTGGATTGCTATTGGACTTATGGCTTTTGGTGGTTCATTTATTGGTAATATAGTCGGCGGAATAGTAGGCGGACTCTTCGGAGGCAGTGAGCCACCACCGCCAACTGCATATGCTGAGTATGGTTTCGATGAAGAGACATTTAGCTAYCTCATAGAAACTAGTGGTTCAAGTGATGGCGGTAATGAAGAAGCTATGAAAAACATAGCTGAGTCTCTGGCTRATCACTTTATAAAYATGGTGACTATTGCAGGTGGTCAACTAACAGATGCATCTGCCATGCCAGACATACTTGTAACTCAAAGAGATAACAGCTTAACTATAAACGGTGCTAGAGGAAGCTTTGATACTATGRGKCAAACTATGGCAGATGCTTTAAGCCCTGAGATGCCATTTATGAATGTTGAGGGCGGTGACAAATATATTCTAAGAGCTATGAATAGAACTAACGAGAAGTTCTTAGAAGGTGACCCAGACTCACAAGGTAGAGTAGACCTAGAAGAGTTATACACTAACATAGCACTTGCAAGAGACTATAGTAACTATATGAACAAAGTCATGATAGTCTTAGATGCAGATGGTCAAAAAGTGACAGACCCAGATGAACTACAAGCTATAAATGAAGAGTACCAAACTCTTAGCCAAATGGAAGATGGTGAGGAAAAAGCAACAGCATTTAGTGAGTTTATGTCTCGTTACCAGTTTACAAGTGAAGATGAGTATGTAGACAATATCTTAGAAACAGTTACACAAGAAGACATACAAGAGTATAAGACTCTAAGAGAAGAACTTATAGAGTCACATGACAATATTATAGACCCACTAACATCTAAACTCTCAACTATACAAGAAGAACTAGCTTCATTGCAAAGAGTTATAGACAACAAACGTAAGATGTTTAACTTTCAGCACTCTGGTGATGAAACAGGTGAAAAACTTGAGTATGCTATAGAACCTGAAGATGCAGAGTTAAAAGCTCTACTGCTTGAAGATAAATCTATAGTTCAAACACAAATAGCAGATGCCAAAGAGGAAAAAGCAACAGCAATAGCAGAACTAGAAGATGAACACTTCCAAGAAATAGAAGCTATGCACTTCCAAGAAGTTTTTGAAACGGCAGAAGAGTTACARCTAGATGAACAYCACTACTCAGAAGACTTCAACAAACTAAATACAGCRATTGCAAATTACAACTACGAAGAGCATCTAGAAAAYGATGAACTTTTAAAAGTTGACCAAGATGARCTTTTAGARAAAGTYGCTCTAAAAATGTATGAGATATATAAAAGTGAAGATGAAGATAACGAAATCTCTAAAGAAGAAGCTTACTCAATCATGCAAGAGWTRGGTTACGATGAGTTCACTTCTCAAAAYCAAGAAACAGGAACTACATCTATTAGTTTAGAAAGAGTAWTRCTWKCTAAAGTAGAGATAAGTGTAGAAAGACTAAATGARCTRCTTGARCTWGCAGATATTSCWAACCCWTATGAAAACTTTGAGTCAACTCCAGATGCATTCTCACTTGTTAACAAAGACTTAAATGACTTAGAGTTTGAACTACTTGATGGTAACCTTATCATCACAACTGATGATAAAGATGTAGAAGAAGAGAAAAAAAGTTTTACCATAGAAGACTGGGAGAGCTGGGATAAGACAAACACTCACTTAGAACTTCCAAATGGTACAAAGGTAAATCTTCAAGCACTCATAATTGCTATAGGTGTTGAAGAAGGCGCAGGTGCTGTTGATGTAGGTGAAGCTTCCATAGCTCTGCTTGGTGAAGACGAAACACTAGCTGAGTACTTAGAAAATTATGAGACAAATCATACATATGCAGGTACGGCATCTGATGACATCATAAAAGCTTACGATGGGGATAACCTAATAGTAACTGGAGCGGGTAATGATACTGTAGTTACAGGAGCAGGTGATGACACTATAGTCTCAGGTGATGGTAAAAACAGCATAAGCGGTGGAGAAGGAACAGATACTGTAACTTATAACTCTACAGGTACAGCAGTAAATGTTGACTTAGAAGCAGGAACTAGTTCAACCGGAGACACTATTGATGGTGTTGAAAATATAGTAGGTACTAAGTTTGATGACAACATACATGGAAATGATAGTGATAATGTTTTAGACGGTGGTGATGGAAATGATATTCTCTCAGGTGGAGGAGGAGCAGATACTCTAGTCGGTGGAGAAGGTACTGATCTAGCTTCTTATGCAGACTCAGAAGAAGAAGTAGCAGTAAATCTTAAAAACGGTTATACAGATGGAGGAGATGCATCTGGTGACAAGTTTGACTCTATAGAAGGCATTCAAGCAACAGACTATGATGATGTATTAGTCGGAGATGATGAGGCAAATCTTTTTTACGCAAAAGATGGAGATGATAAAATCTCGTCAAATGCAGGCGATGACATAGTCTTTGCCGGTGCTGGAGATGACTTTGTAAAAGGTGATGCAGGAGATGACACTCTTTATGGTCAAGATGGTGATGATACTCTAAGTGGAGATGCAGGCAATGATTTACTATATGGACAGAGTGGTAATGACACATTAGATGGTGGAGCTGGCAATGATACTTTAAA
>NVRL01000062.1 GCA_002732645.1 Sulfurimonas sp.
TGAGTCACTATCTAGTGGAGAGGCTTGAACAGCTTTTACTACTGGTGCTTCTTCAACTGCTATGGGTTGAATGTGGGTAAACTCTGAAGCGCTTAGTGAGAGTATCAATAACGATAATATTAACGAAGTTAACATATATTTCATTCTTCTTTTCCTTGGAGTATTTTGTGTTAGTATTAAAAGAAATTATAATATCAGATAAAAGTGAGTTTCTAGTGAGTTTTTGTCTAAAAGTTTATAAATAATACACCACACTCAACAGAATTAACAATTATGATATAATCGTACCGAATAAAAATAGTGGAAAAGTATCAATGCTCTCATCAGACGTAAGTTCTATATTAAATAACAAAGATAAATTATTAACCCAAACATATTTCGACCTACAGAGATATTTTGAAGAAAAGTATGGAACAAATACCGTAGTTTTTATGGAAATAGGAACTTTTTTTGAAGTCTATGAAGTAAATAATGATGAAGATCAAGTTGGAAARGCTAAAGAGATAGCCGAGCTTTTAAACATTCAACTCACTAAGAAAAATAAAAATATTATAGAAAACTCTGATAAAAACCCACTCTTAGCAGGTGTGCCGGCTGTCTCTTTTGAACGTTATCTAAGCCGTCTTATACAAGAGCAAAAATACACTATCATTGTAGTAAAACAAAAGGGTAATCCTCCAAAAATAAGCAGATATATCTCACAGATAGTTTCACCGGGGACAAACTTTGACCACATAGTAGATAATGATGATAACTACATAGCATCTATCTTAGTTGATTGTCATAGAGGCATCTACAATGTCGGTTACTCAGCCATAGATGTTACAACTGGTAAGACATGGCTCTATGAGACACATGGAACCAGTGAAGACCCCTCATATGCACTTGATGAGATATTTAACCTTTTAAATATTTACCGTACTTCTGAAGTTGTTATCAGCTTTTTAGATGGAGTTCATGATCAGAAGCATGTTATTCAGTATCTAGAAATTGCTGAGCACTATCACTACTCTGTAAATAATCAAAGACCCAAAATTGACTTTCAAAATAAGCTCTTTAGAGAGGTTTATCAGATACAGTCTCTTCTCTCACCAATAGAGCATCTAGACTTAGAACGTAACCCGATGATAACAGAGTCTCTTGCAGTTTTAATTCACTTTGTAATAGAACATGATATACATATAGTGCAAAAACTAAACTCTCCAAATCTTATAGATAACCGTCGTTTTATGTATCTTGGAAACAATGCACTAGAACAAGTTGGCATCATCTCAAAAGATAGAAATGAGTTCACACTTCTTCGTATGATGGACAAAAGTGCTACGGCAATAGGAAGAAGGCTTTTAAAAGAGAGACTTCTTAACCCTATAATGGAAAAAGATGAGCTTGAACGTCGTTATAACTTAATAGAGAAAGTTTCATCGCACACAAGGTTTTTAGACGAGACTATGCGTGGAGTTTACGACCTTGAAAGACTCTCTCGCAGACTTGACTTAGGRCGTTTGCATCCATTTGAGATGAACCATGTTTATGAGTCGATGTTAAGTGTAAAAGAGCTAATGGGGTATGTTAAAAAACATAAGATTCAGCGTACTCCTTTTCATGAGTCGGAGCTTGATGAATTTTTAAGAGATATAAGTAAAAGTATAGACCTTGATGTATCTCGCCGTTTTACAAATGCAACTGTAGATGAAAACTTCCTGATGAGTGGAGTCGATGAAGCGGTAGATATTTTGGTAGAAGAGAACGCTACAGTGCTTATAGCTTTTGAAGATATCATGGCTAAAATCGAGCAGATGCTAGAAAATGCAAAAGCAGGAAGCTCTAGTCGTTTGGTCTCTCTTGGTGTTTTAGAAAAAGAGGGTTACTATATATCTCTAAGTAAGAACCGATACTCTATGATTGAGAGTGAGTTTAAAAACCATGAAGAGTTTAAAGAGTTCAATGTTAAAAAACTTACAAACAGTGTGAAGATTACCTCTGCATTTACAGATACACTCTCAGATAAGATTATGAAAAATCGCAGAAAGATAGTGGTCTTAGTAAAAGATAGATATATCCAACTTCAAGCTCTCTATGAGAGACGTTACTCTCTGCTTTTTGATAGAGTCATAAGTTATGTTGCAGACTTAGATGTCGGTGTTAGTTCATCAAAAGTAGCTCAAGAGTATAAGCACTCAAGACCGATGATAGTAGATGTAAAAGACGATGAGAATTTTATGCAGGTGATGCAACTTCGTCACCCTCTTATAGAAGTTCAAGAACGTGGTGGCATCTATATACCAAACGACATAGTTATGGGAAATCGTGCCTACATGGACTTGCCTCATCCTGAGACTGTGATGCTTGAAGTAGGTGTGCATGACGGGCATGAGATAAACGGTGTTTTACTTTACGGCATCAACTCCAGCGGTAAGTCATCTCTTATGAAAAGTATTGGTATAGCGACTCTTATGGCACAGTCGGGCTTTTTTGTAAGTGCTGCGGTTATGAAGTTTTCTCTTTTTGATTCTATATTTACTCGTATCGTCTCAAAAGATAACCTTGCAAAAGGACTTTCGACTTTTGCAGTTGAGATGCTAGAACTAAAAAATATCTTCAACCGTGCAACTGTTCGCTCACTAATACTAGGTGATGAGATAAGTCACGGAACTGAGACACTTTCAGGTGTTGCCATAGTCTCATCTGCCATTATAAAACTGGCAAAACTACGCTCACTTTTCCTTTTTGCAACACACCTGCATCAGCTCTCAACCATGAAAGAGATAACAAATCTCGATAATGTTGTCAACCTGCATCTAAGTGTTGAGTATGATGAAGCAAAAGATGTACTTTTGTTTAACAGGATTTTACAGTCTGGAAGCGGTAGCAGTGTCTACGGTTTAGAGTTTGCAAAGTCTCTTCACATGGACAGTGAGTTCTTAGATATTGCAAATAAAATTCGTAAGCGACTTGCTAATGACTTTGATGAGTTAGAACTTCTAGTCAAGAAAAAGAAAAGCAAGTACAACAAAGACTTATACGTGACAAAATGTGTAATCTGTGGAGCAATGGCAGAAGATGTCCACCACATCTCACAACGTTCACTAGCAGACAAAGCAGGTTTCATAGGTCACTTCCACCAAGACAACAAACATAACCTTGTACCACTTTGTAAAGAACACCACAACGACATACATAATGGAAAACTTCGTGTTGATGGTTTTGTCATGACTTCAAATGGGCTTGAACTTCAATTTGAAGAGCAGATGAAGAAGCCTAAAGCAGCTGAGGTTAAAGAACCTGAGATAAATGAGCCAAAGGCTAAAGATGCATCTGATGAGTTTGTTTTGGATGATTGGGATTAGGGTGCTATAGACACCATTTGTAAAATGGAATTAATTTTATCTCAATATTATCTTGTGTAAACTCATCTTCTGTATCGTAAGTAATTATAGTTCCACTTTTTAAGTGGAAATTTTTACACGCTTTAAGTAGACCCTTTATCTCTCTGTTTTTAGTACCTTCATTACTCATGTCATAAGTAACTTGAATTGCCCGTGTGATACTGTTGTTCTCGTGCACTATAAAATCACATTCACTACTTGAATCACGATAATAAAAGAGTTCAGTGTAGTTTCTTTTGAGTTGTAAAAAGACAGCATTTTCTAAAGATTTACCAATATTATCAGAAAATTTAAACTCAGTTGCATTGTTAAGTCCTATATCTATACTGTAAATCTTCTTTTCACCTAGTTCTTTATTTACAAGTGATTTATCGTAACGATGCAGAGAAAGAGAAAGGTAAATATTTTGTACATAATCCAAGAAGTTATACAATGTATTTTTACCTATTTTGATACCACTTGATTTTAGTTCATTAAATATTTTGTTGATAGATATTTGTTTAGTTGATGAAGCGATTATTCGTTTTAAAAAGAACTTTAATGCAACTGTATTTGTTATGTTATACCTTTCGGCTAAATCTTTATATAGTAAGACATTGAAATACTCTTGGAGGGTTTGGTTCATGTAGGCTTTTTCTAAAAAAAGTGTCTCCGGAAAAGCACCATCTCTTAAAAATCTTTCTTGTGCATTTTTTATATGAGCTAAGCTTTTTGAGGAGTACAAATCTACTTCWRWRTYTWTAAAYSWNNNTWMGTANTMAYKNARAKKAKASTGGAAAAACTTCAAAAGAGAGAGTTCTGCCTCTTAAACTTGTAGCAATCTCAGAACTTAATAGTTTTGAGTTAGAACCAGTAATATAGATGTTTTTGCTGATAGTATCATACACTCGCCTTACAAACTTTTCCCATCCGCTAATATTTTGAATCTCATCAAAGAAAAAGTAGCATTCATCAAGACTGTGCTCAGGGTACAGCTCACTAAAACTTTGCAGTACTAAATCTAGTTCATCTACATTTAAGTCCAGTCGTTCATCTTCAAAGTTTAAAAATAGTATTTTAGTTTTGTCTATGCTCGAAGAGAGTTTATTTATCATATTGTAAAGAATAGAAGTCTTTCCACATCTTCTTACACCAATAAGTGTGATAATTTTTTTAGTATCTGTAGGTGGTTGCAATGTACGAGGTTTTACATCAAAGTTATCTTTGAGATGAAAATCTCTTATAATCTGCTTTAGCTGTTCTTTCTTTTTCATAAGGAAGATTATATATCTTTTTTTCTTTAATGTAGATAAAGTAATAAATAATTTTCACACTATATCTACATGTCAATAAACTATAATTGCTGTATAAATATAAATTGAAGGTAAATATTATGAATGTCTCAAGCCAAACAAACACTTACCAAGTTATAACTCCAATAGAGCCTCCAAAAGAAAATAAATATAATAATGAAGAAATTTATAAAGCAAGTGCTGGAAATATAGTTCGTAGTGATGGAGAGCTAAAGCTTACTCCTCAAGGAGAAACAAATCTTGCTAATGCTGAAGATGATAAGGCTCTAGCATCTGAGACAGTAGCACAAGCAGAAAAAGATGCACAAAGAGGTGTTGCAGTTGACTATGTCGCACAGCAGTCTAAAAAATCACAAGTAGAAATTTATCTTGCAGTAGCTACTGATAACTCTAATAATAATTCAACTGCMWWTRYMMYWRAMYYWCTTSSYRAARYYCNANNAAAACAAMWWRRAGMYSYWSMASSTTRCWYAWRMYMYMAWRYTRAWMMWSRRWMTWMKWAWYCWRSTMWATWTTMWTYWWCWTRMTYRSYYWWKYYWMRMWYWMTACATTATGTTGAGACAATTGTAATAATAAAATAGTATTTATAACGAAATAAATTATTAATTATGATAAAATGTATTTTTAAATTATAAAGAGTAGTAAGATGATAGATAAACAAAATGTATTAAAAGCACGCACGTACATAGAAAATTATTATATTTTAGATGTAGAACATATTGGTAGGGATGTCATTACTTATCGTGTTGAAGATATGAAATCTAATCTTGAAGTATGGTTACACGAGTATTTTCCAGAGTCTATAGCTAAACGTTATCATAAAAGTGATGAGCAATCTACAGTATATGTTCATCCTACGCAGAGTGAATCATTTGATGTAGGAAAAACAGAATTTCAAAATGTATATAATAATCTAAAAATGGTGAATAATCCTTCTATCCCAGTTGTACATGAACTCTTCGAGTCTAGTGGAACTCTATATGCAACGACAAAATATAATGCAAATACAAGAACGCTTCATCACCACTTAAACTATTCAGCAAAAATATTTTTAGAACAGCAGGTTACTATGCTCGCACTTAGCATTGTCAAAGCTTTTGTTCTTTTGCAAGAACGTAAATTACAGATGTGTTTATTAAATCCAGAGACTCTTCTCATTGATAGTAAAACACAAGAACCTATAGTGGCTTATGTAGAATATATGAGTTTTGACGCTCAAACGATACAGAGTTCAATTTACGAGTTAGGAAAGCTACTCTATGAGATAATCGACAAAGAAAATTTTGAAAATAGTAACTCTTTACAAGAGTTGAAGCCAAATAAAGTTTATTCAGCCTCATTATGTGGGTTGGTTAATCGTATGATTTCTAATGATACATCGAAATATTTTAAAACATTTCAAGAGTTGCAAACTTTGCTAGAAGCTTACCAGTCTACTTCAGTATTATATGAACCAATTGTGCCCCAAAGAACAGAGAGTAGATTTTCATCATATCTTAGTCTAGCAAGTATTATCTTTGCTGTTATTTTTATTTATAATATATTTACTCAAGCAGTTGTAGAAGCTAAAGATTTAACTTGGTTTGATTCTATGAGATATCATCTTGTTGCGTACTTTGGCAATCTAAAAGGACAAAGTGCATTAGGACAAATGTATGAAAAAGGTTATTACGTTGATGTAGATATAAAAGAGGCAATAGTTTGGTATAAAAAAGCTGCACAACAGGCTGATGTTGATTCACAGTTAAGTTTAGCAAATATATATAAAAATGTTGAGTTGGTAAAAGATGACAAAGCGGCTCTGGAAATTACTTCACAATTGGCAAGAGCAGGTAATTTATATGCGCAAAAAACACTTGCTTATAGTTATATGGAAGGGGATGGTGCACCACAAGATTATAGACAAGCTATGTACTGGTCCAAAAAAGCTCAAGAGCAGGGTGATGCATACTCATGTGGAGCTATCGGATGGATGTATGGATCTGGATCTGGAGTTACAAAAGATCTGACAAAAGCACTTGATTGGTTTAAAAAAGGGATTGATAGAAATGATACATATTCTAAAGAAGAGTTTGTAAAGTTAGAGAAAGAAATAAAAAAGTTAGCGGTAGTGTCTTTGCATCAAAAAGGTGCACAAGAGTATAGTTTGGGATATCAATACGAAAAAGGTAGCACAAGACATAAAAACCATAAGCGGGCACTTGAACATTATATGACATCTGCAAAACTTGGTAATGTAGATGCCGAGTTTAGATTGGCTCAGCTTTATGAACGTAGTGAACAGATTCCTAGAGATTATTCTTCTGCACTCTATTGGTATAAAAAAGCTGCAGAACATGGAGAAGCATTAGCATACTATCGTATAAGTAAATTATATCGTGCGGGTCATGGTGTAAGAAAAGATGATAAGTTAGCCCTACAGTGGTGTAGAGAAGCTGCCAAACGTGGATTGGGTGTAGCACAAGGCATAATGGGGGTTTGTTATGAGTTTGGCTGGGGAACAAGTGTGAGTAACAGTAAAGCTCGTTATTGGTATCAATTATCCATAGAAAGTGGCTATGAAAATGCTGTAGGAAGACTTGAAAAGCTAAACAAAAAGGTACAAGCGAAAAATAGACGTGTAAGTATAAGAATAGAACAAAAAGCTCAACAAAAACGACAGAAATACTTAGTAAAACAACAATCTCAACAAAAAAGACAGCAATACTCAAGACCAAATAATTATACTACAGGCCCTGTAAATATTCGTAAGTGTCTTGCTTGTCACGGTCAACGTTTTGAAAGACATGCTTTGGGTAAATCTGCGATAGTAGCAAATATGAGCAGTAGAAATATTGCAATAGCATTAAAAGGTTATAAGAGAGGAACATATGGTGGTGCTTTGAAAGCTTTAATGAAAGGACAAGTTGCTAGATATTCTGATACTGCTTTAGAATCTTTTTCAAAAACTATAGGTCGCTAAGAAGTCTCTACTATTTCACAGTAKAGATTACCTTCTTATAACAAGCAAAAAAGTGAGCAACTGGAGGCTCTTGGTTGTCATCATAAGCTAAGAAACTCTCTTCCCTTAGTCCGCATCTCACAAAACCGTTTATCTCATCTTTGTCTAGTGGAAGAGGGATATCCTTTTCCTGTTCGCCTTTATTTCTGCTTCGGCATGAAACGAGTATCTGCCCGCCAGATGCTAGTAGAGATATCATGGCATCTCTGGCATCTGTTCTGTATTTTCCGGGTAGGACTTGGATGGTGTTGCACTCGTAGATGAGGTCAAAGTTTTCTTTCCACTCTTTTGGAAAGTCAAAAAGGTCAGCGACTAGATAGTTTACTTTTGTATTTGGATAGCGGTTTTTACATAGCTTTATAGCTTCTGAAGCTATGTCAAAAGCTGTTACTTCATAGCCTTGTTTACTCAAAGCCTCTGCATCATCACCAACTCCGCATCCGATAACGATTGCTTTTCTTCCTTTTGCATCTTGTGAGCAAGTGTTCATCCACTCAAGTAAGTAAGGACTAGGCTCTAAATCTGCCCAAAATACATTGTTATGGTCACCTTTGGCATCTGTGTATACAGAGTTGAACCATCCCATTGGATCGTCTTTTTCTTGGTAAGACTTTACCATCGCTTTGTATTTTATAGGGTCAAATTCATTCATACTTTGTCCTTTTTATAAACATAGTTATAACACATCGTATCTAAATATAATCAAAAGCCCTTTATAATCAAAAAAGTGTATAATTATTTTTCAGATGAGGACAGCAAAATGACAAAAGAAGAAGTTTTAGCAAAATTATCGCAAGAAAAAGATTATATTAGTGAGAAATATTCAGTAGATAAAATAGGTCTATTTGGAAGTTATGCAAAAGGTATGCAAACCGATAAAAGTGATATAGATTTTTATGTAGAGTTTAAGAAGAAAAGTTTTGATAACTTAGCTGGTTTGTGGGTCTATCTAGAAGAGTTGTATCATAAGAAGATAGATATAGTTCATAAGCATAAAAATTCAAAAGGTGCTATTTTCCATAGCATACAAAAAGAAGCTATCTATGGATAAGTCTACTACTGGTGAGCTAATAGAGTTTATTCTTACAAGTATAGCTCTTATAAAAAGAAGGTTTAATTCCATAAGCTCAGGTGATGATTTTTTGCATACAGATGATGGACTGGATAAATTAGACTCAATCTCAATGAGACTATTAGCAATTGGCGAAGCACTTAAAAATATAGACAAAAGAGAACGTGATTTTTTACTTAAAGTGGCTGATAAAACATACTGGAGTATGATTATTAAGACTAGAGAAATTTTAACACATCACTATGTAGATATAGACTCGGAAACTGTATATGATATATGCGACACTAAGCTAGAAGAGCTAAATCAAAATATATTAAAATTGCAAAATAATTTAAACTAAGGAATAATATATGAAAAAATTAATAATATTAGCAACTATAGCACTTACTTTGATGTTTAGCGGATGTACGCAAGAGACGCAAAACAAGATAGGTAGAAGCATCCAGAACTGGACAGGTACAGATGGTGTTCTTGATATTTATATGGGTGAAAAACTTGTAAAAAGATTTATAAAAATAGATAAGCTTTCAACTGCTGAGTCTACTCAAGGGAAGAGTCCCAGAACATATAGATATGGTTACGGTTACTTAGATGCAAACCAAAACCTAAAAGTCGATCCGGGTGAGAAAAAGCTTTATTTTGAGATAAGTGATTATGCAACTTCATATATTTTTTACGATAACCCAGGTGCTGAAAAATAGATGAATATAATAGAACTATTTAAATATTTAGTAGAACAAAAAAGTGAAACACCTGATGATGGTGGTTTACTGGATTTTATAGAAAATTATCTTCCTGACTTTACAGCCGTACGTGTTGATGTAGAAGATGTTAAAAACCTTTTTATCTACAAGAAGTTTGGAGAGGGTGAGCATCTATGTTTTGCAGGGCATGTTGATGTTGTACCAGCAGGAAAAGGGTGGGATACAAACCCTTACGAAGCGGTAGAAAAAGACGGTTATATCTTTGGTCGTGGTACACAAGATATGAAAAGCGGTGTAGCGGCATTTGTTCAGGCAGTTAAAGAAGCACGAGACTTTGAGGGAACTTTGTCTCTTTTACTTACTTCAGATGAAGAGGGCGATGCTATAAATGGAACTGTTAAAGTTTTAGAGTATTTGAAAGAAAACTCTAAACTTCCAGATGCTGTAGTCGTAGCAGAGCCGACTTGTGAAGAGAAGTTTGGAGATGCTATCAAAGTAGGGCGACGTGGTTCTATAAACGGTTATATCACATTAAATGGAAAACAGGGTCACGCTGCATATCCTGAGAAGGCTATCAATCCTATTCATAACATAGCACCTAGACTTATGAATATGCCGGGAGTAAATCTTGACAACGGAGATGAGTTTTTTTCTCCTAGTAAATTTGTAGTAACTGACATACGTTCAGGGATGCAAGTGACAAACGTAACTCCAAGCCATCTTGATATGATGTTCAATGTCAGAAACACAACTCTTACAACACAAAAAGAAGTGCGTAAGTTTGTTGCAAAGAACTTAGATGGTTTAGACTATGAGTTGCGTATTACTCAAGGCTCGTATCCGTTTAAAACAAATACTTGTACTAAACTGGTTAAAAAGATAGATGAAGCCATAGAGAGTGTTACTGGCATCCAACCAAAGCACTCAACAGCAGGCGGAACTTCAGATGCAAGGTTTATATCTCCGATGGGTATAGATGTTGTTGAGTTTGGTGTAATAAACGATACTATTCACGCTGTAAATGAGAGAACAACTACTAAAGAAGTTCAAGAACTCTACCTTGTATTTAAAAATTTAATCAAAATATGGAAATAGGAATAATATGAAATATATAGTTTTAACACTACTTTTAATCTCTTCACTTTGGAGTGCAGACCTTGAATGGTCAGATGATTATGAAGCTTCACTTAAAGTCGCACAAAAAGAGAACAAAGATGTTTATGTTCTTATAACTTCAGCATCTTGCCGCTGGTGTAGAAAATTTGAAAACACTACACTTCAAGATGAATCAGTCTTGAAGATGCTTAATGAAAAATATATTATTGTTCATACAGATAGAGATATGGATGAATTACCATCTTGGATGAACGCTAAAAGAGTTCCTAAACACTATTTTGTAACTGCTGAAGGAAAAGAAATTTTCTCATTTCTAGGTTACTGGGATTCTTTAGATTTTAAATCATTTTTAGGTGATGTAGATAAAAAACGTAAAGAAAAAATTAAAAGTGGAGAAATAAAGTGAAATTTGTACAAACAGCAAAAGCACCATCAGCGATAGGACCATATTCACAAGCAGTAGTAGCAAACGGTATGGTTTATACTTCAGGACAGATTGCACTGACTCCAGAAGGTGTTATGCTGGAAGATGATGTAGTTATACAGACAAAGCAGGTACTTTTAAACCTAAAAGCTGTTTTAGAAGAGGCTGGAAGTTCTATGGACCAAGTTGTTAAAACTACTATTTTTATAGCATCTATGGATGATTTTGTGACTATAAATGAAATATAYGAAGAAGCTTTTGGCTCTCATAAGCCTGCCCGTGCGACAGTAGCAGTAAAAACTCTTCCTAAAAATGCTCTCGTTGAGATAGATGCAGTGGCATTAGTAAATTAAAAAAAACATCTAATTTAATATATTTTTCCATTTTAAACCAATACAGTTATACTGCGGTAAAGGATTTAAAATGTCAAAAATATTATTGATAATCTTATTAACGCTGAGTGCAGTAGCAGATACCTTTATAGTACAAAATAATAGTTCGAGCATTGAGTTCTCGGTAAAAAAATTCTTTTTTCTCAATATAGAGGGCAGATTTACAAAATTTAAAGGTAAGATAACTCTTGATGATAATCATATGATTGCTTCTATTAATGGCTTGGTAGATGCTGCATCTGCTGATATGGGAGATGCAAAGAGAGAAGTAGATTTAAAAGAAGAGGCTTATTTAAATAGTCTTAAGTACCCATATATAGAGTTTAAAGCTATATCTACTGATGATGAAGAACTTGAAGCAACTATATCTATAAAAGGAATAGTTCAAAAAGTAAAATTTAATATAGATAAGATGGAGTTAGTCAATTCAAAATTGATACTTACAATCTCTGCCATTTTACATAGAGATGCCTTTA
>NVRL01000063.1 GCA_002732645.1 Sulfurimonas sp.
AATAGATAAAAGTTATTCACAACTTAGAACAATGTGTGAATAATTCACATTTTAAAGAAATTTTTAAATTTCTTTTTTTAAATTATAATATTTTAAGAGAGTATGTAGAAATCTTTAGAAGAAAATCTTACTATTGTAAAACAATGTTTATTTGTAGATATTCTTGCAAGTTGGGAAGATTATTTTTTTATAAGAAAAGTAGGGTATTATTACATTTATAAACGACCTCCCTGGTGTGTTGGTCGTTTTGCTTTAAGTTCGCAATTTTGAGGAGCTCATATTTTGAAAAAATATGTTGCCCGAATAATTGCAGTAAATGAACTTAATGTAATTACAGAAATAGCTTTCTTCTAAACAGCGTTATATCTTTTTATGATTTTTTTCACACGATTTTTTAAATTACGAAGTGCTTCTACACTTGTTAGACCATCTGCCGTTAAATTTTCAAAACCATCATCAAACTGTGCTTTTGCTATCCAACCAATTTTTTTGTGGTATTTAATACCAACAAAACGAACATCACCGAAGTGTGTTTGACACAAGTCGTAAATTCTTTTAATACGGTCAGTGTTTGTTTTTTTCTTTTCAGACATTATTTATTCCTTAATTTTACTTTGTACCCTCAAGGGGCATGTTACTATTAGTACGATAAAGGAACGCGTCCCTTTATCTACGCTTGGGTCACTGAGACCACTAGAGTTAGTCTTTTAAGACTTTATGCTTTGTATGGGTATTTTATCATAAGTAGATTACAGAGAGTTTATTAGTCTTCTTTTTTATCATCGCTTGTAGCAGCTTTTATAAATCCTATCAAACCAACAGCAAATACTGCTATTAAAAAGACTATTTGGAATATTTCTATATAGTTCATTCTAACTCTCCTTCACTCTTTTCTTTAAGTTGACCACATGCAGCACTAATATCTATGCCTTTAGAGTCTCGTATAGTACATAATAAGCCATGTTTAATTAAATAGTCGGCAAATGTCACCATATCCTCCTTGGAAGGTCTATCATACTCTGTTCCAGGGTAAGGATTAAAGTAGATTAAATTTACCTTCGCTTTTATGCCATGAAGAAGTTTTACTAGTTTTTTAGCAGAGCCCAAATCATCATTTTTACCTTTTATAACTAGATATTCAAACATGACTCTTTTTCTAGTATCTATAGGAAAGCGTTTAACAGCTTCTATAATAGAGTTTATGTTGTGAGCTTTGTTCATAGGTATAAGCTCACTTCTTAGTTCATCATCAACTGCATGAAGTGATATGGCTATATGAACACCTAAATCCATCTTTCCAAGTTGATCTATTTTATTACTTAAACCGCTAGTAGAAACTGTTTGACGTTTACCACCTATACATAGGCCATCATCTTCTTTAAATATCTCTATCGCTTTGGCTAGGTTATCTAAGTTATCCAGAGGTTCACCCATGCCCATATAGACGATATTAATCTTTCTGTTGTGTTTATGCCCATTATCGCGTTTTAGAGTTACAACCTGAGCTACAATCTCTCCAGAAGTAAGATCTCTTGTAAAGCCACCTTTTGCAGTCAAACAAAAAGAACACCCTACTTTACACCCTACTTGAGTTGAAACACAAATAGTATATCTGGCTTCTTGGATTACTTCGCCATTGTCATCAAGCTGAGTATCTTTCATTTTTAACCATACAGCTTCCATGGTTTTACCGTCTTGCATCTGTAGGAGGTATTTAATTGTTCCATCAGTTGACTCTTCTTTATTTACAATAGTTAGAGGATTTACAATATATTTCTCTGCTAGTTCTTCTCTTAAAGCCTTTGGTACATTTTTCATATCATCAAAGTTTTCAGCATATTGGTGATACAACCAGCCAAAAATTTGGTTAACTCTAAAGCTAGGTTTGATTAATTCAAGTAGCTCTTTTTTTGTAAAATCAAGTAGAGATGGTTTGGTGTTAGCCATTATTTAGTTAGTTCCTTAATTCTATTTTTTACATGAGTAGCTARAAGTTCTTTAGCTTTTTCATGGTTCTTTAAAAAGTCTTCATGAGCATCTTTGTTTGTATAGTTAGTTATACAAAATACTCCTCCAGCTGGGATATTAAACTCTTCGGCAATCTTTAAAACACTAAAAAATTCCATGTTCTCAATTCCTACACCAAAGCTTAGAAATTTCTTTGTTAGTTCTTCATTTGTAGATATATAGTTAGATGAATTTACTATTACATCTTTAACTGTGTTATCTATGTTAGTTGAGACTACATTATCAAGTGGAGTATAAGCATCAGATGTTAGAAAGCCAAGTTCTATATTTGATGCAGTTTTTGATTCTACTATATCAAATATATTATGATTTCCKTAGCTTCCTGCACTTCCTACAAATAGTAAAAATTCTGGCTTATCAAATAAGCATAATCTTGTTAGATTCATTGCTGTCTCAATAAGCCCTATTCCCATAGGTTGAGCAAAGTCAAAAGTTTCATTGTTTCCGGCACATATAATCATCTTAGTATCACCTATAGTCTTACTGGAATATTGTTGTCATGTAGATAGTGTTTTAAATCCATAATATCAATCTCTTTGTAGTGAAAGATGCTTGCAGCAAGAGCTGCATCTGCACCACATTCAAATGCTTCTTTTATATGTTGCATGGTTCCTGCTCCACCACTGGCAATAACCGGAACATTAACAGCTTTGGAAATTTGCTCAGTTATGTTTAACTCAAAACCTGCTTTTGTTCCATCTGCATCCATAGAAGTAAGAAGTATCTCTCCACTTCCACGTTCTACTACTTCTTTTGCCCACTCTACAGCATCTATACCTGTATCTACTCTACCACCGTTTAAAAAAACATGGTATTTGTTACCAGTCTTTTTAACATCAATGGCCGTAACAATACACTGTGAACCAAATCTTTTTGCACTTTCATYTATTAGCTCAGGACGTTTTATAGCAGCTGAATTAACACTTACTTTGTCGCATCCAACATTTAGAAGTTTGTATATGTCATCAAGTTTTCTAATTCCGCCGCCAACAGTAAGTGGAATAAAAACTTCTTTTGCAACCTGTGCAACTATATCAACTATAGTATCTCTGTTATCACTAGACGCTGTTATGTCTAAAAAAGTAATTTCATCAGCACCCTCTTCATTGTAACGCTTTGCTACTTCAACCGGATCACCTGCATCTCTGAGACCGACAAAGTTAACACCTTTAACAACACGTCCATCTTTGACATCAAGACAAGGGATAATTCTTTTAGCAAAATAATTCATGATAGTTAGGAACCTCTTATAATATATCGCAATTATACAGTTTAAGACTTATATTTAAATATAGTGCATTTACAAGCTTAAAATGTTTCACATGAAACATTTTCATATTAATATTCATTTTATTAAAAATCGTTATAATAATGAGATAAAATAATTTAAAGTACATATAGGAAATTCTTATGGATAAAGAACACATTCTTGGACATCTAAGATCTGCTAAATCTGCTCATATTAAATGGGTTCAAAAAGCTAAACTTCTTATTAATGGTATTGATGTAAAAGAGGATTCTATTCCTGTAGATTCTACAGAATGTAAGTTTGGTCAATGGTTTTATAGTGAAGGACAGGTACTAAATGCTCTTTCAAATAATCCTGTAGAGTGTATGATTAAGATTGAAAGACTACACTTCAACCTTCATGATGTTTATATGAATATATTTAACATATATTTCAATAAACCAAAAGGTGGATTTTTCTCAAAACTTTTTGGTAAAAAAATAACTATAGAAGATTATGAAGCAGATAAAGCTAAACAATACTATGCTAATTTGGAAATAATTTCTAAAGAGCTTTTAGAAGAGATAAATAGACTAGAGAGAAGATTGATAGCCGTACCTGAAGAAAGAATTAAACAACTGGTTTAGAATAATTCTAAGTGAATAGTGAAATTTGCCTAGAATGTTAACTTATTGTAAGTAAAATTACTATACACTCTTATCCATGAATAAAGATAGCGTAGTAGCTAAGAAGAAATTTGGACAGAATTTCCTAAAAGATGAAGCAGTACTGAGAAAGATTGTCGAAGCGATGCCCAAGAGCGATAATAAAATCGTAGAAATTGGCCCTGGCTTAGGTGATTTAACTAAATATTTAGTAGATGTCAAAAGTGTAGAAGCTTTTGAGGTCGATACCGATTTGTGTAAACTATTACAAAGTACATTTAAAGAAGAGATTGCTACCAAGCGACTCCACATAAATTGTGGGGATGTTCTACAAGCTTGGCAGAGTAGCCTTATTGATGAGCCGTATGATTTAGTGGCGAACTTGCCATATTATATTGCAACAAACATCATATTGAAAGCACTCGCAGATCCAATGTGTAAAAATATACTTGTAATGGTACAGCTTGAAGTGGCAGAAAAGTTTTGCGCGACAGCTGGCGAGAAGGTATTTGGATCTTTGAGTGTAATAACTCAAAGTATTGGAGAGGCACATATCGTCGTGCAAGTTCCACCAACTGCTTTTGAACCTCCGCCAAAAATAAACTCTGCTGTTTTTCTTATACGAAAAAATGCTGATAGAAATAATGAGGGTTTTGAGGATTTGCTTAGAGTTGCATTTAAGCAACCCAGAAAAACCCTTATGAAAAATCTATCTGTAAAGTATGAGAAAAGTCTACTTCAAGAAGCTTTTCTTGAGCTCTCGCTTACACTAACGATACGCCCTCATCAAGTATCTACCCAAGACTATCACCAACTCTATAAAAAAATAATATAAATAAAAGGAGTTTGGATGGCAGAAGAGAATCAAGGGAATCAGGAAACTAACCCTCAATCAGATCGCAAACCAAATAACAATAGAAAACCAAATAACAGAACTAATAGTGGAAAACCAAATCCTAATAGCAATGCTAATAAGGGTGGCAAACCTAATAATCCAAATAGAAATAAAAATCGTAATCGTCATCGTAGACAACCTGCACCGATTGATGAAAATTTAAAATCATTTGTAGCTAAAAATCAAGAAGCTCATAAGCAGAGACTAAATCCACACTATAAATTAGATTTAAACTCTAAAGCAAAAATACGTGTAACTCCACTTGGTGGTCTTGGTGAAATTGGTGGAAACATTACAGTTTTTGAAACTGAAAAAGAAGCTATTTTAGTTGATATTGGGATGAGTTTTCCAGATGAAGATATGCACGGTGTAGATATTCTAGTTCCAGACTTTACTTATTTACGTCAAATCAAAGATAAAATAAAAGCTGTAATTATTACTCACGCTCACGAAGATCATATTGGTGCTATGCCATATCTTTATAAAGAGATGCAGTTTCCTATTTATGCTACACCTCTTCCTCTAGCAATGATTGGTAATAAATTCGATGAACATCATATAAAAGAGTGTAGAAAATATTTCAATCCTGTTGTTAAAAGAGAGATATACGAGATAGGTGAAGATTTTAAAATTGAGTGGATGCATATGACTCACTCTATCTTAGACTCTTCGTCTTTAGCAATTACTACAGAAGCCGGTACAATTATTCACACAGGTGACTTTAAAATTGACCATACTCCAGTAGATGGTTACACTGCAGATTTACATAGGCTTGCTAGTTATGGAGAGAAGGGTGTATTATGTCTTTTAAGTGACTCAACTAACTCTTATAACCCACTTCCAACTCCATCAGAGTTAAGTGTAGCTCCAGCATTAGACCGTGTTTTTGCTAAAGCTGAAGGTCGTGTTTTACTTTCAACTTTTAGTTCAAATATTCACCGTGTTTTCCAAGCTATCCAGTATGGTATTAAATATGGACGTAAAATATGTGTAATAGGTCGTTCTATGGAGCGTAATATTGAGATTGCTATGCAGTATGACTATGTTAAGCTACCAAAAAGTGCTTTTGTAGATGCAGATCAAATTTCACATATGAATGATAAAGAAGTTCTAATTGTTACAACAGGTTCACAAGGTGAACCAAGTTCAGCACTATTTAGAATGTCAATCGGTGAACACAGACATGTTAAAATTAAGCCAACAGATCTGAWTGTTCTTTCTTCTCGTGCAATCCCTGGTAATGAAGGTTCTATTTCTGGAATGTTAAATCATCTGCAACGCGCAGGAGCAACAATTTCAAGAGAAAAAGATATACATGTATCTGGTCACGCTTCTATTCCAGAGCAAAAACTTATGCTTAGATTGACAAATCCTAAGTTCTTTTTACCAGTTCATGGTGAGTATAACCATGTTATGGCACATAAAGAGACAGGTATGATGTGTGGTGTTCCTGAGAGAAATATCATGATAATGACGGATGGTGATCAGATAGAGATAGCTCCAAAATATATGCGTAAAGTTAAAACGGTTAAAACTGGTAAAACTTATATTGATAATCAAAACAATCACCAGATTGAAGATGATATCGTTCTTGATCGCCAAAAACTTGCATCTGACGGTATTGTTATGCTTGTTGCACAAGTTGATGCAAGACATTGTAAGATGCAGGCGAAACCAAAAGTTACTACATTTGGTATCGTTGCAGATAAGCACGATAAGGCTTTCGCAAAAGAGATGGAAGATATCTTAGAAAATTTCTTACTACATGTTAAAGATGGTCAGATTGAAAATCCTAGAGCATTAGAAAATGATCTTCGTCAAATCGTGAGAAAACATATCTTTAGAAAAATGAAGAAATATCCACTGATAGTTCCTCATGTTCTAGTATCTTAGAATATATTTAAAGATAAAACGCTAAAAAAATAATAATTGACATGTAGATTATCTACATGTCAACCTCTTCATATATATAATAATTCTTTACTCCCAATTATAATCTTTTTTTTAAAGTTTAAAATAGTTAAAAGGTGTGTTATACTCGATATACTAAAATCTATAAGAGTAAGGAGTTTGTTATGTCAAAGAAAATAGTCAATATTAAAACCCTTAAGTTAGCACATACTAAAAAGGGTACAATTGGAGTTTCTCACATAGAACAACCATATGGTGAGTCAAGCAACCCTGTAGTGAGTATAGCTATTTCTACCGATGGAAAAGAGAATCAGTGGAAAATTCATATCCCTTATGAAAATATAGATGAACTAATAAAAGCGCTTAATGAAGCACGTGAAGTTTGTCGTACTCTTCCTCATACTCAGTTACATACAAGGGACTTAAATGCAGATACCGGAGGGGGGCAATAAGCCTTCTTCTTGTAAAATATCCTATTTTATCTATTCATTTAGAATTCAAATTATACTTATGTAGTTAATTACATAAACTTCTCAGCTATATATTGATATCCTACCATTATAAAAAGTCTAAAGGTAAAAAATTGTCACAGACCAAAGATTTAGAATTTGAAAACGCTGTAAAAATAATGATGCTTCATGTGGATGAAGACCCAAATAGGGAGGGGCTTTTAGAAACCCCTTCTAGGGTTAGAAAAGCATATGAGTTTATATATGGCGGATACAAAGAAAATCCAAAAGAGATTTTACAAAAAGCACTCTTTACAAGCTCTAATGATGAAATGGTACTTTTAAAAGATATAGAGTTCTACTCTACTTGTGAGCACCATCTTTTACCTATTATCGGTCGTGTGCATGTTGCTTATATTCCTGATGGAAAAGTTGTAGGATTATCTAAAATACCAAGAGTAGTAAATGTGTTTGCTCGTCGTATGCAAATACAAGAACAACTTACAGAGCAGATAGCAGATGCCATAATGGATACTATTGCACCAAAGGGTGTGGCAGTAGTTGTTCAAGCTCGCCATATGTGTATGGAGATGCGAGGTGTTGAGAAGATAAACTCAACTACAACATCATCAGCACTTCGTGGTCTTTTCAAAAAAGATGAAAAAACAAGAAGTGAGTTTTTTTCCCTAATAAATTCACCTACAGGTACTAGATACTAGCCCTCTTATGCCATTCAAATCATTAAAAGATAAAATCTCATCGAAAAATTACTCAGTAGCATTTGGTGAGGTTGTAAAAATCAATGCAACTATTATTACTGCTATAGGATTAAAAGTTAGTATTAGTGATATGGTCAAAATCATTTCAAACACTACAGGACAAGAGACAGTTGGAATGGTTACAGAGATAGATGGACCTACTTTTTTTATAACTCCATTTAGTTTTGTGGAGGGTTTTTGTTCCGGTGATAGAGTTTTTTTAGATCAAGCCGGAATGAATATTCCCATAGGTAAATCTCTTCTTGGAAGAGTAGTYGACCCTTTTATGAGACCTATAGATGGTAAAGGAAGCATTAACAATTCAGTTATGTCGCCGATTATTAAAGCCCCTATTGCCGCTATGAAAAGAGGGATGATAGATGAAGTATTTAGTGTTGGTGTTAAGAGTATAGATGGACTCTTAACATGCGGTAAAGGACAAAAACTTGGTATATTCGCCGGAAGTGGTGTTGGAAAATCAACTCTAATGGGAATGATTGTAAAAGGTGCACAAGCCCCTATAAAAGTTGTAGCTCTAATCGGAGAAAGGGGTAGAGAAGTACCAGAATTTATAGAGAAAAACTTAGATGGTGACTTAGAAAATACAGTAATTATTGTGGCAACTTCTGATGATTCTCCTTTAATGAGAAAATATGGTGCATTTGCAGCTATGAGTGTTGCAGAGTTTTTTAAAGATCAGGGCTTGGATGTTCTATTTATTATGGACTCCGTTACAAGATTTGCAATGGCTCAAAGAGARATWGGWCTRGCTCTTGGTGAACCGCCAACATCAAAAGGTTATCCACCATCATCTCTTACACTTCTTCCTCAGCTTATGGAGCGTGCGGGAAAAGAGGAAGGCAAAGGTTCTATTACAGCCTTTTTTACAGTTTTAATAGAGGGTGACGATATGAGTGATCCAATTGCGGATCAATCTCGTTCTATACTTGATGGACATATTGTGCTCTCCCGTGAACTTACAGACTTCGGTATTTACCCGCCTATTCACGTTTTAAACTCTGCATCTAGGGTGATGAATGATATCATCTCAAAAGAGCATCTTCTAGCAGTTATGAAATTTAGAAGACTCTATACACTTTTAAAAGAGAACGAGATGATTATTCGTATTGGTGCCTATGTTAAAGGTACGGATGCAGAGCTTGATGAAGCTATGGATAAAAAAGAGGGTATGGAAAAGTTCATGTCCCAATATGCAACTGAGCAGATAAGATATGAAGATACTTTAGATCAACTTATGGCTCTTATGTCTTCTAATCAACTATAAGTTTTGATTGTCTCCAGCTATCTCTAGATGGTTTATCATCTTGAGATAGTGTTATAGCTAATTTTTTACGTGTGAGAGACTCATACTTACTCATTAGAGAGCTTATTTCACTGTCTTTAGTAAAGATGTCTATGTAAGAGTAAATAACACTCTGAGCACTCTTAAACTTCTTCTTAGATAGAAAATACTTTATCTGAACTTGAAAACTTACTCTCAGTAGATCACCTATTCTATCTTTTCTACCGTTTAATGTGATTAGTTCACCTAAAACAGCTTTAATACTTTGGATATTTCCTTTGAGTGCAAATTCTTCACATTCATCCATAAGTTTTAGCCAGTATTTCTGTAAAAGTTCCCCAAGCTCACTAAAGCTTAGATGAGGGAAGGTATCGATAAGGTCATAACAGGCGTAAAAGTCATCATTTTGATATACTGCTTGGAGCTTTTGCATCTCAGCACACATTGAATGAAGTTGCTCTACTTWTTTGTCAAAACTAGGCGTGCCTTCTATTTTWGCCAAACTCTTTTTAGCTAGCTCTATTTTATTCTTTTTTATATAAGCTTCTATTCTTGTTATTGACTTTTGAATATCACTTTCTAGTGTTTCATAGATTGGCATCTTAGTAAATAGAGCATTTTGACGTGCAATCTCATTTACTCTTTTAAAATCTTTTTTATCTAGTGCTCTTAGAAAATCTATAAATAGGTCATTATGTTTTAGTATGAGCTGTATTATAGGGCGTTTAGTTGTAACGGTGATATACTCTTTAAAAAGCGTTTTTGCATAATCAGGACGTCCAAGTAGTATATGTCTTTGTGCATTTGTAAAAGTCTCTTTCCATTTTATTTCCATATTATCATACTGGTTTGTCATCTTTAGTGCAGGGAACTTTATACTCATTGCATAAGCAAGTGCATATTTTTTTTCAAAATATAGAGTTTTAAATCTATTATAGTTCTCAAATGATTTAAATAGCAGTCTTATCGGATCTTGTTTTATCTCCACATCTTTGTAAATAAACATTAACTGATTAGCTAATTCTTTATTTTGATTTATAAGTGCATTTACAGCACTCTTATAAGTTTTATCATATAGCTTTTCTAAAGATTTATGTTCTAAAGTCTCTTGTAACATAGGTTCACTTGCAATGAGCTCATATGCTGCATCTAGAGAGTTATGAAGGATGAGTGAACTTAGCCTTTCACGACTCGGTAGATCTACATGAAGAATTTTTTGATTTCTAAGTGATACTATTAAAGTTTTACTATCTAGAGCTTCTACGGCAAGGATATCATCTTCAAACTCTATGTAGCTATTATGAATTATTTTAAACTCTTTAGAGTCTATAATCAGAATTGTATTAGTATTGGCATGAACTATTAAGTATTTTGTATTTGGAATAGGTGTTATTTGATTGGTCTTTCTAAATGGCAAGCTAATAGTCTTTATAACAGTGTCGGTTGGTATAGATATTAGTTGTAGGTTCCCTTCATTATCACCACATACTATAGTATGTTCATTTAAAAAACATAGAGCATTTTTACGTGAAGTACCATGAAGATGAACGCTTTTGTTAGCACCTGAATATATATCAATGATAAAAATTGCACCACCATAGCCACTTACCGCTAAAAGATTTTTGTAAAATGTAATTGCACTTACAAAGTTTTTTTTAACATCTGTTTTTGGTCTTTGGTAAGGAAAAGAACATAGTCTAGCTAGTTGAGAGCCTGAATTATATTTAAACAAAAGAACTCTACCTTCACTATTCCCAGCAATGATGTAAGTGGAGGAGATATCAAAAGATAATATAGTTAAATTTTCTTTATCAAGAAAGATACTTTTGATGATCTGTTTGTCTTGCATATTCGCAATATGAAGGTGTGTTGAAGTTGCAAAGGCGATTAACTTAGCATCTGGTGAGAAGCATACTGCAGTTGCGTTAAAGTTAAGATTTTCATTTTTATAGCTAAGTAGGACACCACACTCTTCTTTAGTAATGACTTTTGCACCGTGATACTTAGTAGAGTAAGCAAATGAGTTGTCGTTGAATTTTGTAAAGGCTGTTATCTCTGAACGAGCTTGTTGGCAATCATTGATTATTGGCATATCAAATTATAGATAAAAAAAGTAGTTTTGAGGCTTAAGTGAAAGAAGGGTGAGTCACATAAAGTGACTCAAGAGTTAATTAACAAGATGGAACGTTACCACTATCGTTAGCATACTCAAAAAAGAAATCAAAGTAATGTGGAAGATATTTTTCTTTTAAAGCTTTATCTTTAGCAGATGGACACATTCTTTTTAATTCATCAGCAAGTGTACCTTCTTCTTTGAAAGCTTCCCACTCATCTTGAGAGTGTTGAGTAGCCATTTTGGCACCATTCATGTTACAAGCACCTTTTAGTTTTTTAAGGTAAAGCTTTTGACCTTTAGCAACATCTGCATTTAGTGTAACAGAACTCATTCCTAACATTAACATAGCAGCAAGTGCGATTTTTACGATTCTATTCATTTTTTTTCCTTTTTATTTTGTATATTCTAACTAAGATATTATAAAAATTATATTTATTATAAAAGTAAAATATAATATTTAAAATTTTTGTAACAATATGTGATAGAAAATTGAGGTTTTTTTTTG
>NVRL01000064.1 GCA_002732645.1 Sulfurimonas sp.
CTTTTTCAAAATATATTTCATATTTGGAGTTAGAGGTGAAAAGCTAAAATAAGTGTAAAATGAAACTGGAAAGAAGAAAGTTCTTTCACAGTCTCTCCTGAGATGGAATGCATAGAGTAGCATAATAATATATTAATAGTTATAAGCAACTTTATAAGTTGGATCATCTTCTTCGTATGAGCAGTGATGTTCAGCTTTTTTCAGTATAGCTTTACAGTCGGCTGATAGATGACGAAGAAGAAGGTTTTTACCTGCATCTTCGTATTTTTTAGTTATTGCATCTATAGCTTCAACTCCAGAAGAATCCATAACTCTTGCATCTTTAAAGTCGATAACAACTTTTGGAGGGTCATTTGGAATGTCGAAATTATCTGCAAATGTTGTAGCAGAGCCAAAGAAAAGAGGACCGTCTAGCTCATAAACTCTAGTACCATCAGCTTCAGTATGAACTTTAGCAAATATTCTTGCATGTTTCCAAGCAAAAGCAAGAGCAGAGATAATTACACCTGCAATAACTGCAACAGCTAAATCTTCTACAACAGTTATAACTGTAACTGTTACCATTACAAAAGCATCCGTTCTTGGCATACGACTTAGACGAGAGAAGCTAGACCACTCAAATGTACCGATACTAACCATAAACATGATTCCTACCAGAACTGCTACAGGAATAGCATTCAAAACACCACTCATTAAAACAACTAAGATGATTAGACCAACAGCTGCAACAAATGATGAAAGTCTTCCAATACCACCTGATGTATAATTGATGATACTTTGACCGATCATCGCACAACCTGCCATACCACCGAAGAATCCACAAGTAATATTTCCAGTTCCCTGAGCTATACACTCTTTATTTGCAGAACCACGAGTATTGCTTAACTCATCTAAAACTGAGAGAGTAAGCAGGGACTCAATAATACCGACCATTGCAACAATAACTGCATATGGAAGAACTAAGATAATGGCATCTAAACTAAATAGATATTCTGGAATTCCAAAAGTAGGAAGTTGTCCGGCATATTTACTCATATCATCCAACCCACTAAGAAGTAGTGTGTCCGCTTGAGTAAAGTAAACGCCAAGTGTAACTACTATAATTGCAACAAGACCGGCAGGGATAGCCTTTGTGAATTTTGGAAGAAAATACATGATAGCCATAGTTAAAGCTACTAAAACATACATCATATAGCCTTGACCCTCAAAAAATTTAAACTGAGCAGTTCCAATAACTATAGCAAGACCATTAACAAAGCCGTGAATTGCAGGTGTAGGGACTAGACGGATAAACTTACCGAGTTTTAGAGCACCGATACTGATTTGGATAAGACCGGCGATTACGGTAGCAAGTAAAATATAGTGAAGAACTCCCATCGCAATGGCTTCTCGTCCTGCCCCTTGAGCTTCCATAATAGCAGTTGCTTCAACCCCTAAACCAACTAAAACAATTGCAACAGCCCCTGTAGCACCTGAAATCATACCCGGTTTACCACCGATAATAGCAGTTATCAGACCTAAGATAAATGCAGTATATAGACCAACTACCGGACTAACTCCTGCGATAAATGAAAATGCAATAGCTTCAGGAACTAATGCGACTGCAACAACTAGACCAGAAAGAATATCATTTTTGATATTGGCTGATGAGTATTTTTTTAAATCAAACAATTGTGTGGTGCCTTAAAAGTAGTATTTTAAAATTTCGCGATTATATCTAAATTGTAGTGAAGCTATGCTTTTAGTTTTTTATTTATTAAATATATAGGTCATGTTTTACCTATTATTCACATTTCTTTATGCAGACTTTAAAGCTACAGCACAACCAGCACCGATAAAGATACCACCGGTAATTTTATTAAGATATTGACCGACTTTAGAAGTCTTGAAAAAGTTACTTGCTTTATGCCCTGCTAGAGAATATATCATCATACATATAAAAGCAATTATTCCTAACGTGAGTGTCATAAATATATATTGTGACATCGGAGTATTTTGTTCTGTAATAAACTGTGGAAATAGTGCTGTAAAAAATATGATGGCTTTAGGGTTTGAGATAGCTACGAGGAAAGCTTGATTAAACATACTTAGATGCGAAGTAGTTTCAACATTCGCTTCATCTGTATTAAATGTYTGACTCATAGGTGATTTAAACAACATATATCCGATGTATATCAAGTATACAGCTCCAATATACCTGATAACTTCAAATAGAACTTGAGATGTTGTAAGTATGATACTCAGTCCAGAAATAGCAATAATAGCTTGGATGACAGAAGCAGTAGTGTTTCCAAGAGCTGTTGATAAAGAACTTTTGTAACCGTATTTTATACCATGAGTAAGAGCTAAAAGCATACTTGGACCGGGAATGATAGAAGCGGCAAAAACTACAGAAACATNAAAAACATAAAACTCTATATCTATAAAAAACCTTTTAATTTAAATGATTGTACCTAAAATATTTTTTACTTTGAGTAATCATTCTATGATATACTCTAAATTAATTTAAATCAGGAGATATGTAATATGAAAAGTCTATTTTATATATTAGCAGTTGTAGTGTTTTTAGGTGGATGTTCTTATAAAAATGAGTCTATAAACCTCTCTTCGTATAATGCAGAGTATACTGGAAAAACTTCAAAAGAGAAAAAGTCTGTTTTTATAGAGTCCGTTAAAGATGTAAGAGTAGATAAAAAAACTATAGGTTATATACTTAAAAACGGTGAAAAAATAACGAAGCTTTTTAGTAATGAAAATTTTGAGAAGAAATATAGAGATGGTCTAAGTAGTGCGCTTCATATGGCTGGATTTCAGACTGGTTCAGATGCCAAGTCAGACTTAGTAATAAATGTAAATATAAAAAATATAGAGCTTATTCATGATGATAAAAGTTTTGATAAAAACCTAAGAGGTAATATAGAACTCGAAGTTATTATTAAAAAAGAAAATGAGACTATTACTCAAAACTTTAAACCTTCAGCATCTAAGTGGATATCACCCTCGTATAGTTCAAAAGATTTAGAACCGTTTTTAAATGAGCTATTCTCAGATAGTATAAGTGATATTGTCTCAAGACTAACTGCGCATTAGTCTTGAGAAGGTTTGAAGATATTATTTAAGAGAGCTTAATTGCTCTTGTACTTTTTCTTTTTTGCTCTGAGCGTCTGCTAAAAGTTCACGGTTTTTAGCAAGAACGTCCTCAGGAGCATTTGCAACGAATCTCTCGTTGTTAAGCATACCGTTTAGTTTACCTATCTCTTTGTCTAACTTCTCATTTTGTTTTGTAAGCTTGTTGATAATAGGAGTTAAATCTATAGAGTCTGTAGGTATAAAAGTCTCACATTTATCAGAGATATCACTTACTGCATTTTCAACTTTTGCATCTGTGAAGATAAGTTCTTTTTCAACTTTTGCAAGCTTCATAATAAATGGAGTCATCATCTCTTTGTCTTTATCTGAGATGCCATCAATCTTAACAAATGCTTTGTCGATTTTTTGATTAGCCATATCAACTAAAACTTTTGCACGTCTGATAGATACAATAGCATCCATAATAACATCAAAAGTTTTTTCCTCTTTACGTTTTTTAGTTTTATGAGGATAATTTTTTATCATAATAGATTCTGAGTTTTCTAAAGATGTACCAGATAACTCATGGTAAAGATRCTCTGTAATAAAAGGCATAAAAGGATGTAGAAGTTTCATAGCCTCTTTAAAGATAGCTCCAAGTTCTACTATAGAGTCTTTATCAGCCTTACTAAGCTCAATTCCCCAGCCACAAAATTCATTCCATAGGAATTTGTACATTACTAATGCTGCATCATTAAACTTGTACTCATCAAGATTCGTACGAACCTCTTTTGTCGCAAAGTTAAGGCGAGATGCCATATATTTACCAAGGTCAGTTTTAAGGCAGAAACCATTCAAGTCAGAAAAAGTCTCAACATTCATCTGCAGGTATTTAGTTGCATTGTAAAGTTTATTTGTAAAGTTACGGTTTTGCTCCAGTTTTTCTGAGCTCATGCGGATATCACGACCTTGAGCGGCAGAGATAGCAAGAGTAAATCTTAAAATATCGGCAGAGTATTTCTCAATCATATCAAGAGGGTCAATTACATTACCTTTTGATTTACTCATCTTCTCACCTTTTTCATCACGTACAAGTGCGTGAAGGTAGATGTGGTTAAATGGAAGTTGACCGTTAAAGTTTTCACCCATCATCATCATTCTAGCTACCCAGAAGAAAAGGATATCAAAACCAGTGATTAGAAGAGTATTCGGATAAAAGTCTTTCATATCTTGTGTTTGAAATAGTTTATCCATCTCAGTGTCACCATTACCCCAACCTAAAGTTGAGAAAGGCCATAATGCAGAAGAGAACCAAGTGTCAAGAACATCAGGGTCTTGAGTTAAGTTTTTAGATGCACATTTAGGACAAGCCTCAGGGTGGTCTTTTTGAGATGCAAACTCATGGTCACAATCGTCACAGTAAAATACCGGAATCTGGTGTCCCCACCAAAGTTGACGAGAGATACACCAGTCTCTAAGTTCACCCATCCAAGAGTTATAAGAGTTTATCCAGTGTGGAGGGAAAAACTGAGCTTCTCCATTGTTTGTTTTTTCTATTGATTTGTCTGCTACTTCTTTTTTTACAAACCATTGTCTTGAAATATATGGCTCAACAATATTTTTACATCTGTAGCAGTGACCTACTTGGTGTTTATGGTCTTCTATCTTAACTATAAAGCCTTCTTCATCAAGTCTTTTAACAATGATGTCACGAGCTTCGATGCGCTCTAGTCCTTTAAACTCTTCAGCGTAGTCATTTAAAATACCTTTTTCATCAAAAACTGTAATGAACTCTAAGTCATGTCTCTTTCCAACTTCGTAGTCATTTTGGTCATGTGCAGGAGTAACCTTAACAACACCGGTTCCAAAGTCCATATCAACATGCTCATCAGCGATGATAGCTACTTCTCTTTGAAGTAGTGGAAGACGAATTTTTTTACCTATMAGATCTTTGTAGCGCTCATCATCAGGRTGAACCATAACGGCAGTATCMCCRAAGTAWGTCTCAGGTCTAGTTGTWGCWACTTCMACAMWWCCSSTKCCATCWGCAAAAGGGTAWKTSATGTGGTAAAACTTACCGTCATGATCTTCATGTTCTACTTCTATGTCACTTAGTGCACCATCGTGTGTACACCAGTTAACCATATAGTTTCCACGAATAATAAGACCATCGTTATAAAGWTKWACAAAWGCTTCTTTTACAGACTTYTGAAGTCCAGCATCCATAGTRAAACGCTCACGTTCCCAKGCWGGWGATACRCCCATRTGGCGAAGTTGTTCTGTCATGATTCCAGCAGAYTCTTCTTTCCAWGCCCAWGCACGTTCTAAAAACTTCTCACGDCCYARYTCTTCYTTDSTWGTACCTTCWGCWAGDARYTGTTTCTCWACAACGTTTTGWGTAGCGATTCCCGCATGGTCTGTTCCTGGTTGCCAAAGAGTTTTGTAACCNNTCCATKCKTTTGTATCTWGTRATGATATCTTGRAGTGTRAATGTAAGTGCRTGACCWATGTGSAGACGACCTGTAACATTTGGTGGTGGCATCATGATTGAGAAGTTTTTTCCCTCTTCTTGAATGGCTTTATTTCCATCTACTTCGAAGTACTTTCTATCTTCCCAAATTTGGTAAAATTTATTTTCTATATTTTGTGGTTCATAGCCGTTTGACATATATATCGCCTTGTTTAGAGTGCTTAAAATTTCGCGATTATATCTTAAAAGAAGTGAGGCTTTGCTTAGATGCTATCAAGAGATTACACTATATGTTTTTTAAGTAGTAATTGTTTTACAAGATTATATAATGAGTAAGATTTATTTTGGAGATATCATGAAACCTATATTATTAATTATCTTTAGTATGTTATTTAGCTCATTATACGCACAAAACATCTCAAACAATTCTCTAAAAGTTCTTCGCATAACTCCAAACGGCAAGGATGTACCTGCATCTACTCAGATAGTTATCCAGTTTAATAAAGACGTAGTAGCTCTAGGAAAGATGGACAGAAAATCATCTGAGATACCAATAGAGATAAGTCCAAAAGTAGAGTGTGAATGGAGATGGTTAAACTTATCTGCTCTGTCATGTGRRYTWMATSNAAAAACAAGATTAAAAAAAGCTACAAAGTATGTTGTAAAAGTCAACAAAGGTTTTAAAACTACTAATAATATAGAGATGCTAAACAGTTATCGAAGTAGTTTTATAACTCAAAGACCTAAGGTGAAATATACATACTTTAAAACATGGCTCTCTCCTGTAACTCCACTTATAACACTTAGATTTAACATGCCTGTAAAAAAAGAGTCAGTAGAGAAGTCAATATTTTTTTTAGATACTAATGGGAAAAGAGAGGGTGTAGTTGCTTACGGAGAGAAGCTTCAAAGAGTAAAACCTTACTATCAAGACACAAAACAAAACTTAGATATCAACAGCAGTAAAGACTCTCTTGTTTGGATAATAGAACCAAAAGAGAGACTTACCCAAGGTGAAAAAGTAAGTTTAAATATCCAAGAGGGTTTGAGAGCTTTAAGTGGAGGCGAAGTTGGAGTTCAAGAAAAAGTTTTAAAAAACTTCATGACATTTCCAGAGCTTAAGTTTAAAGGGATAAAGTGTACTTTAAAAGATAAAAAATCGACTCAAATCATAGAACTAGATACTCTAAAGAAGATAGATAGACTGAATAAGCTTTGTAAACCTCTATCTTCTGTTGGACTTCTATTTAGTGCTCCTGTTTCAAATTCAATGGTAAAAAATAATATTAGCTTTCTTCCTAGACTAGATGGTGGCAGAAAAGATTATGATCCTTGGAAGAATACCTATAACTATAATAGGGTCTCTTATCCTCATAGAAAAGGTAAATTATATACAGTCTGGTTACCGGAACTTCTAAAGGCAAACCAAAAGTACATAGTTTCTATAAATACACGAGAGTTCAGAGACCTTTTTGGTAGAAAAATAAAACAGATTAAAGCAGGAAAAGGAACAGTGGATACTGTTAAAAGCATATTTAAAAATATGWTGAAAAAGCCTGAGATAAAGTTTGATTTTTACACGGCACATAGAAAACCCAGCCTAAAAATGAACTACTCATATGCTGTTTTGGAGAGTGGGGTAGATAGTGCNTTAGGTGCATATGTTACTAACTTGGATTTTATAGACTTTAACTACGGGACACTTAGCTTTAATGAGGATAAAAAAGGTCTTAAAAGAAGTCTGAAAATAGACAAAATAGAAGATGTAGCATATAAGGTAAAACTTGGCATCAGAGAGATGCTAGATAATAAGTCAGGCGTATTTTATGGAGATATCTCTCAAAGACCACTTCCTGCATACAACTATCAAAACAGACTTTTTGCACAAGTTACTCCATTTCAAGTTCATGCAAAAATGGGACACTTTAACTCTTTACTCTGGATAAGCAGGTTTAGTGATGGCTTGCCAGTTGCCGATGCAAAGGTGACGCTTTACAAAGGCACATATAATAATTTAAGTGAACTTCAAATGTCAATATTTGGTTTGCAGAGTGATAAGAATGGAATGGTTAGTTTTGAGGGGATAAGTGAGCTTGACCCAAATCTGGAACACTTCTCTTACTGGCTAGGAAAGAAGAAAGCAAGATACTTTGTAATGGTTGAGAAAGATGAAGAGATAGCTCTTCTTCCACTTGATTATAATTTTGAAGTCAGAAGTAGTGGCACTTATGCACGAACTCAAGGCTATCTAAAACATTCATCTGCATGGGGGACAACAGCTCAAGGTGTTTATAAACTTGGAGATAAAGTTGAGTTTAAACTCTATGTTAGAGATCAAAACAACACAGCCTATGTATCACCCCAAAAATCAAACTATACACTAACTGTAGTCGATCCACAAAGAAAAGAGGTCTATAAAAAAATATCTCTATCTCTAAATGAATTTGGTTCTTTCAGTGATGAATTTATAGTTCCTAAAAATGCAACTACAGGTAAATATAGATTTAATCTTCAAAGAGAATATTATGTTGATTCAAAACTAAAGAGTATTAAATATAGTCCTATGAACTTTTTAGTGAGTGATTTTACTCCATCGCCTTTTAAGGTAAAAACTGAGCTAAATAGAGAGTCGTTTGAATCAAATGACACCATTAAAGTAGACTCTATAGCCACTCTTCACTCTGGTGGAGCCTTTAGTGACGCAGATATCAGAGTAAATGCACACCTCAAGCAAGAGTCTTTTTTCACAAACACACCTTTAGCTAAAGGGTTTAGATTTAGCAATACAAGACATTTCTCTCAAAATAAACTCTTGGATATTAGAAGTCGTTTAGATGCAAAAGGTGAAAATAAGACTACTTTTAAAGTTCCGGAATTTAATCTATATTACGGTTCCATAGTAGTTGAATCTGCTGTTAAAGATGATAGAGGTAAGTTTGTAGCATCTAGTGCTAGAGCTAAGTATTTTGGAAGAGATCGTTTTGTAGGTTTAAAAAATAGTAAGTGGATCTATGAAAAAGGTAAAAGTGCAGATATCAAAGTAGTAGTTGTAGATAAAGAAGCAAAACTAATAGCAGATACAGAAGTAGAGATAACTATAGAGCATGAGACATATATGGCATCTAAGGTTAAGGGTGCCGGAAACGCATTCTTAACTCAGACTATAAGAAAATGGGTTGAGCAGGAGAAGTGTAAGGTAGCATCTGGAACAGGGATAGTAAAGTGTAGTTTTACTCCTAAAGAAAGTGGTTACTATAGATTTACAGCTAAGATAAAAGATAGTAAAAACAGAGAACATAAAAGCATGATACACGCTTGGGTAAGTGGCTCTGGAAATCTGCTATGGAATCAGAGTAACGACGCGACATTACAAATAATACCTGAGCAAAACAGTTATAAGATAGGAGACAAGGCAAGATACCTTGTGAAAAATCCTTTCCCCGGAGCCAAAGCTTTAGTTACTATAGAGAGATATGGAATAATCGATTCATGGACTCAGACTCTTGATGGTAGTACACCTATAATAGAAATACCTATTAAGTCTGAGTATCTTCCCGGTTTCTATCTTAGTGTAGTTGTACTCTCTCCTCGTGTGGAGAAACCTCAGGGGATTTCTAAAGTTGATCTTGGAAAACCAAGCTATAAAATGGGATATATAAAGACTTTAGTTAAGGACTCATTTAAAGAGTTGTCTTTTGATATAGAGACCGATAAAGAGGTATATAAACCAAGAGAGAAAGTAAAGGTGAAACTAAAGGTAAACACTCCTAAAGCAGGAGAAAGTGAACCTTATGAAGTAGCTATTGCTGTTGTAGATGAGTCAGTATTGGCACTGAATAAATCAGGAAATAGATACTACGATCCATACCTTGGGTTTAACAAATTAGAGTCACTTGATGTTAAGAACTACAGTCTTATTAGTCGTCTTGTTGGTCGTCAGAAGTTTGAGAAAAAAGGTGCAAATGCCGGTGGAGATGGTGGTGGAGTTGCACAGTCTCAGTTGAGAGATCTTTTTAAATATGTGACATATTGSAACCCATCTATTGTAGTGAGTAATAATCTTGCATCTGAGATAGAATTTGAAGTTCCTGATAATTTAACCGGCTGGAGAATCATCGCCTTTGGTGTAAATAAAGATGACATGATGGGGCTTTCAACTAAGAGCTTTAAAGTAAATCGCCCTACAGAGATTCGTCCTGTGATGCCAAACCAACTTCTGCAAGGGGATAGTTTTAAAGCAGGTTTTAGTGTGATGAACAGAAGTGCTAAGATAAGAGAGATTAAAGTAGACCTTGAAGTGAGTGGACCAATAAACAGTGTTCTAAAAAAAGAGTATAAGTTAACTCTGATGCCATATGAGAGAAAGAGCATCTATATACCTGTAGAGACTACAACTTTTGGTGAGTTGACTTTCCTTGCTAGTGGAGGGGACTCTTTTGATGCAGATAGTATAGAGCATAAAGTAGTAGTAAATAAAAGACGTTCTTTAGAGACAGTTGCCCTTTATGGTTCTACTAAAAACTCTCTGACGAAAAAAGTTATTCATATTCCAAAAGATATATATACAGATGTTGGAGAGATAGGAGTTTCACTCTCATCTTCAGCTATTGGCAATATAGATGGAGCCTTTAAATATCTTAAAGAGTATCCATTTTTTTGTTGGGAGCAGAGACTCTCTAAATCTCTAGGTGCCTCAAAAAATGTTGAGTTAAGAGATTATTTGCAAGAAAAAGATAGATGGAAAAAGGCTAAAGAACTTATAGAAAGAACTATGCAGAGTGCTTCAAGCTTTCAAGCTCCAAATGGTGGTATGAGTTTTTGGAGAGGTCAAAATGCATATGTAAGTCCATATCTCTCTGCCTATACGGCTCTAGCATTTGAGTGGTTAAAAGAGGATGGTTATGAAGTTCCCACAAAGGTGAGTGAAAACCTAAACAATTATCTAATTCATATGCTTAGAAATGAGAACTTTCCAAACCACTACTCAAAAGGTATGAGTTCAAGTGTAAGAGCAGTCGCTTTAAATGCACTTTCAAAGTCAAAAATAGTCGCAGCATCTGACATTAGAAGATATAAAGATCATGTGGCAGATATGGACCTCTTTGGTAAGTCTAACTATCTTCAAGCAGCTCTTGGGACTAAAGGAGTTTCAAAAGAGACTAAGGCTGAGGTTCTTGACTCAATACTTTCTCATGTTAATGAAACAAGCTCTAAAATAGGTTTTAGTGAAGATTTGGGTGATGATTATTCCCAGATGCTCTCAAGCTCACTTAGAACAGAGTGTTCTATACTCTCTACTTTAGTAGAGGCTCAAAATGACCATCTTCTAGCACATAAAGTAGAGTCTCTTACTCCTAAACTGCTAAGAAGTATTATGCATAGTCGTAAGAACAAAGATTACTGGGGAAGTACGCAAGAGAACTTGTTTTGTCTGAACGCTATTGTTGATTATGCAAAAGTATATGAGTCTGAGGATCCATCTATGAAAGTTATTGTAGAGCTTGATAAGAGAGTATTTGTTCAGACTACTTTTAATAAAAAGAGTGATGCCGAGGTTGAGGTGTCTCGTGGTTTACGAGCATCTGATGAGAACAAAAAAACTGACCTTACTATTAATAAATATGGAGAAGGAAGGCTATACTACAGTGCAAAAATAAGCTACGCTCTAAAAGCTAAAAATGCAGATAGAGTTAACTCAGGGATTGAGATAAGAAGAGAATACTCAGTTGAGAGAGATGCTGAGTTTGTAATGCTGCAAGCTCCTATGCAGATTAAAAAGTCTGATATTGTTAGGGTAGATTTGTTTGTCTCAGTTCCTGCGGCTAGACACTTTGTAGTAGTACATGATCCAATGGCTGGTGGACTTGAACCTGTTAATAGTGACTTAGCTACAAGCTCACAAGTAGATGCTAAAAAAGGTGCCTTTGTAGCATCTAAAGGGTCATGGTGGTTTAGTAGAAGTGAGTGGTCTAGTTATGGAAGATATCTCTGGAGTTTTTCGATGATGTATTGATACCGGCCTCGTTGATACAATCACCATGTTCGTACAACTCTGTGGATAGTCTATGGACATGGAAGTATGGCGAGAATGACGACGAATTTGTCTTGGACATAGGGGAAGAGGTGAGAGTGGGCACCAAATTTTCACCGTTTTTAGCACTAATACAAGATAACGCTGCTGACCTTTCCCGCCTGATCATATTTAT
>NVRL01000065.1 GCA_002732645.1 Sulfurimonas sp.
TTTATCTGGGAGTATGATATAAGTATGCCAAAAATGAATGGTATTGAATTTACTAAAGCTATGTATCAACAAAATCCAAAACAAAATGTAATTATCTTTTCAGCATATACAAATAAAGAATATTTGATAGAGTTTATAAATATAGGTGTAGATAGCTTTGTTTCAAAACCTGTAAATTATAAMAACTTAATGCAGAGTTTAAAAAAATCTTGCCTTAGTATAAAAAAAGAGAATAAACAAAATAATAGTTTAAATAAGTTAGATTTAAATGACGGCTTTATCTGGGAGTATGATATAAGTGAATTAACACATGACGGAAACACTGTAAAACTTACTAAAAATGAAGTCTGTTTTTTAAACCTTATTTTAAGTAATCCAAAAAAAATATATAGTTATGACGAAATAATACATAGTGTTTGGAAAGATCTRGATGCAGAACTGATGAGTGAAATAAATATAAAACATTTAGTCTCTAGAATACGAAGAAAATTACCAAAAAATTCTATTATTAACATGTATGGTCAAGGATATCAGTACACTGATTAGCTAGGTTCTTGCGACTTTTTGACAACTTTTTTTAAATATACTTTTATGCTTGGTAGAAACATTCTAGTATAAGGAATTTAAATATATGAAAAATAATATTTATGAATTTAGAAAATATGCTTCTGAGTTAAGTGTGCTCTATTTGGAAGATGATGAGATGGTTCGCACGGAGACAGAAGATGTATTTAAATTATTATTTAAAAGTGTAATAACAGCTGAAAATGGAATAATTGGCTTAGAATTATACAAAGAGATAATGTTTGACATAGTTATTACTGACCTAAGTATGCCTATAATGAATGGAATTGCATTAATTAATAAAATCAAAGAAATTAATCCAGAACAGAAGATTATTGCAATATCTGCCCACAATGAGTCTGAACGCCTAATAAAGGCAATACAAGCAGGTGTAAATACGTTTTTGCAAAAGCCTATAGCAGCAGATGAGATTATTTCTACTTTACATCGTGTTTGCATGGACGCATACGCTCAAAAACTTGAAATAGAGCTTGTAAATGATTTAGTTGAAATGAAAGAGTTTTGGAAAGAAAAATTTACAGCATTAGATGGAGCTAATAATGTATCTTTTAGAAAAGATGTTGACGATAGTATAAAAATTGAAAATATAAGWWTTYNCTGAKCWMAWKSAYAMNGNMAYRAVVHRRBNWBHKRMRMWRSWKSAAKAWSMWGKRAMYRWSWWWRKKMTKKWKYYMRMTKWWMMWKRTWKWKWGMYYTWGSMRATTTTTACAGAGATACCAGTACTACTGTTTGGGATTATAAATTCTCAAGAAGATAACAGCGAGATAATAGCAAAATACTTTTTTAAAGCCTCTTCTATCTTTTTATATTACACACCCTACTTAGATAATATAGCCTCTAGTATGAGTGACTTGTCTAGTGCAATAATAGATAATAAAAGTGCTTTTCTTGAAATACTTAGTATGCATGATGACAGTATTATAATGTTATTTGATGCAGTGAGTAAAGATATTGAAAATTATGTACAAAGGTTCCAAGTAGAGAGTCTAGCTATGAGAAATGCTCATCATATACATGAACCAACAGCACTTAGTATAAAACAAATTATTACACTATTTAAGAGTGATGAGGTAGATTATGGCGAACTTGAGTTTTTTTAGAATGGAGTATAGAATATGAATAGTTATGAAATGAATAAATTTGAGATATTTCCATGGAGTGTTAACTTTGAGACAGGAATAAAACAAATAGATGAGCAACACAAAAAACTAGTAGGAATAATAAACTTATTGGCAGCCAACCTTGTGAATGGTTCCGCTGATATTATATTAAATGAAATTTTCAACGATCTGGCAAAATATGCTGATTTCCATTTTAAAGAAGAAGAAAAAATTTGGTTAAAATATTTTAAAGATGATTCATGGCATCTTGAACATGACACGACTCATACCTCTTTTATAGAAGAAGTAGTTACGATAAAGAATAATAAAGATAATAAACATTTAGATGATGTAATACAGGAAATTATATCCTTTCTTACTCATTGGCTTGCATACCATATTTTAGAATCAGACAAACGAATGTCAATAGCAGTGCATGCTATAGAAGAAGGTAGTAGTATTGAAGAAGCTAAAGTAAAAGCTGATAATGAGATGAGTAGCTCCGTTACACTTCTAATAAATACTATTTTAACAATGTATGAAAATATTTCGATGCGTACTTTGGATCTTATGCGAGAACAATCACTAAGAATACAAGCAGAGGAAGCATTAAGTAAAAGTGAAGAGAGATGGAAGTTTATTTTAGAAGGCGGAGCAAATAATGTATGGGATTGGGATATAAAGAACAATAAGATATATCAATCAGAAGAAGGAATATCTTTATTTGAAATTGTTGGAAAAAATATAAAACATACTCAAGTGAATTCTACTATCCACCCTGAAGATGTTCATCGTGTTGAGTCAGATTTTCAAGATCATATAGATGGAAAAACAGAGTTCTTTATAAATAAACATCGTGTTATACGTAAAGATGGAACATGGTCTTGGGTTCTAAGTCGTGGTAAGGTTGTAAGCATTGATGAGGATGGAAAAGCATTACGGATTATTGGAACTCACTCTGATATTACAGAGAGAGAGTTAGCATCACTTATCTATAAAAATAGTTCCCAAGCTATATGTGTATGTGACTTGAATAAAAATGTTGTTAGTATAAATCCTTCCTTTGAAAAGATTACAGGATATAAAGAAAAAAATATTATTGGAAAAAAACCACATTTCTTTTTATCTGAGATACATAACGAGAAGTTTTATGCTGAAATGTGGGAGACCATAAACTCTTGCGGATATTGGAGTGGTGAAATATATAGCGAAAAAGAAAATGATGAGATATATCTAATATCTATGGAGATAAGTTCGGTAAAAGACTTTAATGGAAAGGTAGATTATTATTTTGCTCTGTTTAATGATATAACAGAAGCTCATGAGCATAGAAAAGAGAGAGAACAACAAAAAGAGTATCTTTTACAACAGTCTCGTATGGTTCAAATGGGAGAGATGATAAGTATGATAGCTCATCAATGGAGACAGCCTATAAGCGCTGTTTCTATGGCTGTAAATGGTGTAAAATTAAGAAAAGAAACAAATACTCTTGATGATGAATATTTAGATAAAAAACTAGATAATATAAATAACTATATACAGCATATGTCTGAGACAATAGRTGATTTTAGAAATTTCTATAAACCTAATAAACAAAAAGAGAAAGTTGACTTAAGTGAAGCGATGAAGGCATCGTTGAACATTATAAATTATGGTTTAGTTGAAGATAATATTAAAGTTATTACTACCTATGAGGATATAGGACTTGTAGAGAGTTATAAAAATGAACTGATGCAAGTATTTCTAAATATTTTAAAAAATTCTCGTGATGCGATTTCTGAAAGAGAGATCTCTGAGCCTAAAATTATTATAGAAATTAAGAAGTCAGGTAATAAAGGTTATGACATATTTATGTCTGATAATGCGGGTGGTATCAAAGAAACAATCTTAGATAAAATTTTTGACCCTTACTTTTCAACTAAAGATGAGTTTAATGGGACAGGACTTGGACTCTATATGTCAAAAAATATTATTAATGAACATTGTCATGGCTCAATAACAGTCAAAAATACTCCAGATGGAACATTATTTAAGATATTTATTCCTAGATAGTTTTATTTACAAAAGAACTTGATTAAAAGGTTGTTATATATGAGTGAAAGGTTTATGTTTATGAGAAAAAATGAGACGGCTTTAAATTTAAAGAATAAAGAGACTCTTATAAATACATCTTTACTTGATGAATATAAACAAGTTGTAGATGCAAGTGCAATTGTTACCAAGACAGATATAAATGGAATAATTACATATGCTAATGATGGATTTTGTAAAATAACGGGCTACACTAGAGATGAATTGATTGGCAAACCCCATAATATAGTACGAGACCCAAATACACCTGATGAATTTTACACTGAATTATGGAGCAAAATATTAGATAAGAAAGTCTGGAAAGGTATTATTAGAAATATGGCTAAAGATAAAAAACTTTACTATGTAAAATCTACTATAGTACCTATTTTAGATTTTGATGGTGAAATTAAAGAGTTTATTGCCATAAGAAATGATGTAACAGAGCTTATAAATCAAGAAAAAAGAATAAAATCCCAAATAACAGATAACTTAACTAAACTTCCAAACAGACAGAAGCTAATTGAAGATTTAAAAAAAAATGAAGAGTATAAGTTAGCCATTATTAATATTTATGAATTTAAAGAGATTAATAAATACTATGGTTTTTCTGTTGGGGATATGTTGATAGTAAAAGTTGCCTATATACTCTCYAAAGAGCTGGAAAAATTAGATGTAAATCTATATTCACTGGCAGTTGGAGAGTTTGCACTCTTGACAAATGAGATATATTCAAAAGAAATATTTATCAATCTTGTTAAGTCACTGATGAAGTCTATAGACAGCAAGAATTTTTATATAAATGAAAAAACTTTAAACATATATACTTACTCCGGTATTACTATGCAAAAGAACTATTTTCAAAATGTTGAACTAGCCGTAAATTATGCAAAAGAGCAGAAAATAGACCTTGTATTTTTAGATGATAATCCTGCGATTAAAAAGAAGATGTTAGATAATATAAAGTGGACGAATAAGCTTAAAGAAGCTATAGAGGATGACAGAATAAAAGTCTTTATTCAACCTATTATAGATAATCTACAAGGAGATATAAAAAAGTATGAATGCCTAGTCAGGTTGATTGACATAAATGCTAAAGTAGTGTCGCCATCTTCTTTTTTACAAATCGCAAAGAAGTCAAGACTTTACCCTCAAATCACTAAAGCTGTAATATCTAAGTCTTTTGAGTATTTTAAAGATAAGAAGGATGAGTTTTCTATAAATATTACACTCGATGATATCAAAAATCGAGATACTGTAGATTTTTTGAAAGATAAGCTATCTGAGTATAAAGATATAGGTAGTAGGCTTATCCTAGAGATTGTAGAAGATGAAAGAATAGAAGAATATAAAGAGGTTAACTATTTTATAGAAGAGGTGAGATGTTTTGGTTGTAAGATAGCTATTGATGATTTTGGAACAGGGTATTCAAACTTTGACTATCTGATGAGGTTAAATATAGATTTTATAAAAATAGACGGTTCTATTATTAAAAACATAGATTATGATAAAAATTCTGTAATTATTACTGAGTTGATTATATCTTTTGCAAAAAAATTAAATATTAAAACTATTGGAGAATTTGTTCACTCAGAATCTGTATATAACAAAATTAAAGAGATGGGTGTTGACTACTCACAAGGTTACTATTTTGGAGAGCCGAAAGAAATTAGTGTTTCTACTCACAAGTAGAAGCACTAATCATTTGTCCATAGTTTGGAGTATTTTCTTTGCCTATGAAAGTGTAAGTTCCGATGCTGATTGTATAGTTAGAGTTGTTTACCTCAGTACCATTACATTTTACTGTTTTGCTCTGGTTGAACTTCGTAACTACACCAAGCATCTTGTCTCTTTGAGAGTTGCTGTATGCGTTAAAAGCAACAGCACTTAAAACTACAACTAAAATTACAGTAGTAATCATAGTTTTTTGATAACGTGTTAGTTCTGTAAAGTAGTGTAGAGCTAAAAAGAAAAATCCTACAATTACTAATCCTGCAATATATGCCATATTTAAGCTGTTCCTCTTATTTGGTAAGTTATATCTCCGGCACCAAAACCTATGATGAGACCTTTGTCCAGAGTTTTTAGTGTTTCTTTATCTTTAATAACAGTTATGTTGTTATTTGCTCTTTGAATATTATCTGCCATTGTAAGGTTATAGTTTTTGAAGTTCTCTTTGAAATCGATATCACGAGGAGTTTCACCAGCTGACCATACCGGAAGTATAATAAGCTCCCCAGCACCTTCAAAACATTTTATAAACTCTTCAAGGTTATCAATAGTACGAGAGTATTTATGCGGCTGCCAGATAGCTGTAATCTTGTCAAAGCCTTTAAGATTTGCATACTCTTTTACAGACTCAAAAGTAGCTTTTATCTCTGTAGGGTGATGACCGTAATCATCAATGATTACACTGTCAACTTCAGCACCAACAATATCAAAGCGTTTCTTTATACCTTTAAAAGWARSWRSTKWAGWTCWKMKCTYTKMWATGYYMMWWGRTWYWTTYRMRRMTAAAATWSYSMSRKWWKYRKMWRAAKMSWTMTKYKWASMWWRKSCCCATACATCAAATGAACCTAAATCTTTTAGTGTAAATCTTGTGTGCGGTTCATCGTCAATAAGTACAAACTCTATATTTGTAATATCTATGCTTGGGTATAACCAGTGAGCATCTACATCATCTTTTAGAGTTGCTAGAAAAGGGTCTTCAGCATTTAAAACACGATATGGAGCAGAGTTTATAAAAGTCTTGTATGAATCATAAAATAGTTCATAGTTGTAGTCATAATACTCCATATGTTCAGGCTCAGCATTGATAACTATTGCACAGTGAGGATTTGAGTTGATAAAACTTCCATCACTTTCGTCAGCCTCAAAAAGCATTACATCACTTACTTCATCATATCTTACATTTGAACCAAAAGCTTTTGATTCTGCACCGATAATAGCAGAGCCATCCATGATAGATGTAAGTATTGCAGTAGTTGTACTTTTGCCGTGAGCACCTGCAACTGAGTATACTTTTGAAGTGTCAAGGATTCGAAGTAGAGCTTCACGACGAGCAAGTACTTCTATACCTTTTTCTTTTGCTGCGATGATCTCTGGATTATCAGGACGAATGATTGCTGAGTGAACTACTAAGTCTTGAGAGTCAATAGCATCAGCACTGTGAGCAATTGTGACTTCTATGCCTAAAGTACGAAGTTTTTTAGTAATGGTAGTGTCAGAGATATCTGAACCACTAACTGTATGACCTTTAAAGTGCATATATTGTGCTAAACCTGAAATGCCTATACCACCAATACCGATAAAATGAATCTTCATATAGTTACTCCGCCGCTGTTTGTGGTTTGTCTAGCAATTTTTGTGCCTCTTTTGTAAATGCACTTATGTAAAATGTACCGGCATCTTGAGTGCTTTCCATATCTGCTATTTTGGACATAAAATCATCAAGGTTTATATTTTCGCTAGAAGCAATCCAGTGAAGTTTTAGTGCATTAGAGAATTTTTCATCATTTGAGAGACCACTTAGCACTTCAAAAAGAGCACTTGCATCTGCTATTTCACCTGCGTGGTAATGCTCCATAGCATACTCATATAGTGCTCTGAGTGTCGCGAAGTCTTGTACTTCACTAGTATCCATAACTCTATGAGACTCAAGTGTATCTGTAAGTTTTTCAAGTGCTAAATCAAGAATATTTGCATAAAAACCCTGAAGTGTATCTTCATCAAAGATATCGTGAGCTTTTTGCTCTAAAACATAGAGTGATGCTATGTCAGAGTTCTTTTGTGCCTCTAGTACCTTAGCTTTTAAATCTTCTACACTCATCCTAAACACTCCTTGATTCTTGTTAATGCATTTCTTGTTTTTTCTTCATTTTCCACTAAAGCGATTCTTATAAAATCTTTTCCTGGATTTTTGCCTTGGCTGTTTTCTCTAGCTAAGTACTCTCCAGGTAGAACTTTTACGTTGTACTCTTGGTAGAGTTTTTTAGTAAACTCTAAAGGATTCTCAACTTTTAACCAGATATAAAAAGTAGCTTTTGGTATTTCAGTACCCAGTATCTCTTTTGCAATTTCAAAGTTTTTTTTGTATATTTTTCTCGCACTCTCTACATGTACTTCTTCACTCCATGCAACGGACGCTGCACTTTGAAGAGGAAGAGGAGAAGCGCAACCAACATAAGTTCTGTACTTCATATATTCTTTTAAAATCTTCTCATCACCCGCTATAAAACCTGATCTAAGCCCCGGAGCAGAAGAGCGTTTTGATATAGAATTTACTACGAGTATATTTTTAAAACTTGCGTTTCCAACATGGATAGAAGCTTCTAAAAGTGATGGTATAGGTTTGTCAGTATAAAGCTCACTATAACACTCATCGTTGATAAGGACAAAGTCATGTTTTAGGCTAAGATAAACCCACTCACTAAGTTCTTCAATAGAGAGCGTTACAGTGGTAGGGTTGTTTGGAAAGTTTATAATAACTAAGTCACACTCACTAAGTTCTTTCTCGTCTATTGTTGGTTTAAAGTCATTGCTTTCATCCATGTCTAGAAGTAGTATCTTAGCTTTTGAAGCTATCGCCGCACCCTCATAAATCTGATAAAAAGGATTTGTAAAAGCCATAGTCGGCTTTTCTATATCAAAAAGTAAAAACTGAGGAAAGTTGAAAAGTACTTCACGAGTTCCAAATGTAGGAATTATCTCTTCATCTTTTAACTCAACACCAAATCTCTTTTTTACAAAACCTCTTTGAGCAATTCTAAGGTTTTCTTCACCCGAAGTTTTTGGATATTTTTTTAGCAGGTTTACTTTATCAGCAAGTCTATTTTGTATAAAGGCAGGAGTCTCAAACTGAGGCTCACCGATAGTTAAAACTGATGGAGCATAATCAGGGTTAGGTACTATATTTTTAAGTAAATCGTTTAGTTTTTCAAATGGATATGGTTCAAAATTCATATATTATCGCTTATTTAAATTAATGCAATTATATCTTAAATGTATTAGAAGCACTTTAACGCTATCCTTATACAAAAGAAAAAAAGGGTCAATTATGAAGATATTATTGTCAGTAGCATTAGCACTTTTTTTAGTAGGGTGTAGTGAAGATTCTAAAAAAGATGTTCAAAAGAGTGCACCTATAAAACCAGCTTCTATTGTAGAGATGGTAACTGCACCAAAAGAGCTTGTAGTAAAAGATGTTCCAGTTGCATCGCCAGTAAAAGTAGCCGCTCCTGTCGCAACAGCAGCCCTAGATGCTAAAGCAATGTTCAAAGTTTGTGCAAGCTGTCATGGACAAAATGCTGAGAAAGCTGCTCTTGGAAAATCAAAAATTATAAAAGGTTGGAGTGTTCAAGATGTAACTATAGCATTNAATGGTTATAAAGATGGAAGCTATGGTGGACCTATGAAGAGTATTATGAAAGGGCAGGCAAATAAACTAAATGATGAGCAGATAGCATCTCTAGCTGAGTATATTTCTAAACTTTAGTTTAAACTGTCCTTGAATTGTTGTTTATTTATTTTAAATTTATAGTAGGTATAGTACAATTTTATACTTATTATAAAGGAATAGAATAATATGAAACATACTTACCTTTCTCAAAGTGTAATAGCCGAAGSKWWAWAASAKSMTKKGWYTWMWRRAAAKRARRSAGAANAAWYWTRAWAWRMWKATTRWWTGTYWMWSAAMMAYWYTTAAGTTTATTCATAAAGAAGATTAATATTTGAGCTTATTGCTTAGGTAGTCCGAATTTTTGAGTTATTAACTCGCCTTCTTCATTAAAAAATAGATAATAAAGAGTATCTTTTTTAACACTTAGTCCTGCTAGATATCTAAGAGCTAAGTTCGCTTGTAGAGATGCTATGTGCATAACTATAGGTGCAGCAATACCTGCTGGTGYTTTTTGAATGATTTTAAATGCATCTGTAAAAGATGACTCTTCTATAAAACACACCTGTCCATGAAAAGCTTCAACGCTTCCATATAGCCAAGGCATATTTTTGTTTTTTGCATACGCATTTATCTCCGCTCGACTTGGAAGATTATCAGTAGCATCTATGATAAGGTCAACATCAATGTTCTTTTTAGAAAACTCTTCAAAATTACACTCATGTGCAATGGCTTTAACGTAAGGACATCTATCTTCTATAAGCTGTGCATTTATTACAGCTTTGTTTTTACCTTCATCACCTACCTTGAAAGCTATCTGGCGATGAATGTTATGAAGTGATACTTCGTCAAAGTCAACCATGTGAATTTCACCAATACCACTAGCACCCAAAGCAAAAGCTAGAGAACTCCCTAAACCACCTGAGCCTATAACAGCAATCTTTTTAGTCTGTAGAAGATTTTGAGTATCTTCTCCCCATAGTTGTACCTGACGGTGAAAATATTTCATCATAATTGAACCTTTATCAAAAAAGAGTGATTATATCATACAAAAGTAATTTACAAACTATCTTAGTAAATTCTCTTTTAACTTTTTTATTTTATAAAGTACGGAGCAATTTGCTTAATCCAAGACCAAAGAGAGCAACCGTTTTACTAGAAAAGTCTGTTTTATTTATATTTGGTAAGTAATCTTCCCAATCATCTTGAAGATCACCTTCTCCCCATGTAGAAACTCTGATAATAATAAATTCATACTGATCCATGGCATCTTCACTGTAATCAGCTACATTATGAAGTTCTATATCTGCTCCACTCATCGTTTCTTTTATCTTATTTGCTATCAACTCTGTATTTCCAGTTGAACTGGCATAAAATAGTCCTATTTTTGACATAATCTTTTCTACCTATTACAAAATGTAAACGAATATGGAATCATCTTTAATTGGCTTGATGACGCTCCTTTAACCATAATATGGCGCCTGAATATATTAGTCTTTTGGTATACCAAGTAACAATTATCCATCTCCTTATTTTTAAGTTGAGAAAATCCATTATCAATATCATCTAACCTTTAGATAGGTTGTTAGGGTTTACATGTTTCCATCTAGTATAKAGCCTAGTTCTAACACCATGTTGGTCAATATGAATGTATGGAGCATCTAAAGTAACTATTTTATTTAAGTCAAGCATCATCTCAACCTCTTTCCCATTAAATATCAGCTGTATCAGATCAGAYGCCGGATGAGAGTATCCAAGCAAGATTTTATAGTTTTACTCTGTTTAAAGTACTGCTTAAAAAGCAGTGAATCATAAGCATAGATGCGAGTAATCTTCTGAGATTTTAGAGGGCGTAGAGATAAGGTTCAACTTGAAACTCGCAAAAGAGATGGAAGTGGATTTTGTACAAGGTTATCTCTTTAAATCAGAGTTTATAACTAAGTGGATGACTTAGTTATAAACTATATTCTTAACAGTTCAGATTTATGGCTTTACTTTAAAATACTAATTTTTCTGAGCTTCTTTGCATTTATCACACTTTTTATGTATAGTAATAAATTCTGCATCTATGAACTCAGAGCAGGGCATAATATTACTAGGATCAAATTTTAGTATATTTGTACAGTTAGTACAAACATAAAAAGTCATAAGACTACTATCTCTTAAATGATAATAAGCTCTTTTATGGTCATCTTGAATTACAATAACAAGTTTACACTCAATAAAAAAATTTAAATGTCTATAGAGAGAGTTTAGGGAAAGTTTTTTTGGGTAGGTTATAGATAGCTCTTTTGTTATCTGAGCAACATTTAAGCACTCCTCATTGTTTAGCAGTACATTATATATAGCCTCTCTGGATCTTGAGTGATTTGCTCTTTTGTTTTTTATACATTCATTTAATTTTTTAATACTCATTTTATTCCTATATCTGTGTTAAATCTAAATGCCTAAGCATTTAGATTTTAAAAATGGGATTGTGACCGTAAAGCCCTTTACGATCAAATACAAGGATATTGACATTCAAATTTCGGGAGCTCATGGTTTTGATAAAACTGTAGATTACAAAGCTGTTTTTAATGTTCCCGCAAAA
>NVRL01000066.1 GCA_002732645.1 Sulfurimonas sp.
TGATTCAGTTAGAGATATTTATATTGGCTCGTTAGAAGCCTTTCCAGCCAGTGCCTTTCCGCCGGCAGACTATATTGCTTTAGGACATATCCATAGAGCGCAACAAGTGGCGAAATCAGAGCACATTCGTTATTGCGGCTCGCCCATAGCGCTAAGCTTTGATGAAGCTAAACAAGATAAACGTGTACTGATGGTTGAGTTTATCTCCGGTAAGTTATCTCAAGTTAAAGATATTATTGTGCCGCGTTTTCAACCCTTATATATGGTGAAAACATCGGTCGATGGACTTGAAGCCAGCTTAAAAGAGACATTGGCAGAGTTTGGCGCATGGGAGAAGCCCTAGAGTACGGCATTGTCGGGATTAATGAAGGTATTATATCGAATGAAATGGCGCCATTTGGTGGGGTGAAAGAGTCTGGATCTGGTCGCGAAGGTTCCAAATATGGTTTAGATGATTATTTGGAAATAAAATATATGTGTATGGGCGGACTAGATCAGTAATGATTAAAAGTCATCGCAGAAAAATAACAGTAACAAAAAAATAGTAGGTGAATAAAATGGCAACAAATCAAGATTTACAGAGCAGAAAAGAAAAAGTGATTGCCAGAGGGCAAGGCAATTTAGCCGCTGTATATATCAAAAAAGCTAAAAATCAATGAACATACTGGAGATTTTGAGTTTATAGAACATAATAAGAAGCTCTCAATTGACATGTTTGGAAGTTCTATAGCCAGTACAGTACCGATACTAACACAAATAGCCAAAAACTTAGAGTATAAAGATGAATATAGATTAACAATAATAGAAGAACCTGAACAAAACTTACATCCTCTTTCACAATCAAAATTTATAGAGAAAATATTGGAGAACTATGATAATTTAAAACATGACTACATAATAGAAACTCATAGTGAACATATATTAAATAAAATAAGACATATGGTATATAAAGGGCAAATAAAAACAAATGATTTAGTTATATATTATAAAAAAAGGAATGAAGATTTTTTAAAAATTTCAATAGATAAAAAGGGAAGATATTTAGATCAAGAAAATCAAACTATAAAGTTTCCGCTAGGCTTTTTTGATGCAACATTAGAAGAACTATTTGAAATAGAAACAAATAATTTATGATTGCTATTACAAAAAATATTCTCAAAGAATATTATAAGTTTAAAAATAATATTAGCTGTAATTTTGGTATATTAGAAGGTTTCTTTTTAAACTTTCAACCATTTGTTGTATCTATAAATCAATTACAATCTATAGGCTATGAAACATCAACAATTATGAGACTTATTCAAGAAAAAAAAACTATGGACAAATTAAATAGCAGAATAATAAATGTATCTACACAAGATGAATTAATTCAAAAATCAAAATTAAAGTTATTACTAACAGAAACGGAACAGACCTCTAATTACCTTACAATAAATATATTAGAAAATACTAATATACGAAAACGGTATACTGGTTCGTATGAAAAGGGTGAATCAAGAACTATTGCAAAAAAACATATAAAACAGTTATTGGAGGATGAGTCTAACATTAAGATTTATGATACATATATGAGTCTTACTACAAACTATCAGTACAATATAAATTTATTAAAATTTATTTTACCAAGAAATGCTGTGATTAAATTGTATATGAGGGAGGAATCTTTTCCGGAGACTGCAAAAAATAATATGTTTAAGAATGCGTTGTTAAGCTATCGTAATGATTTAGCTATTACATGCTTGAAAATAGATTCTAACATACATGATAGATATATAAAATCAAACAATCAAACTATATTATTAACAAGTGGTTTGCGCTATTTACAAAGTAAAACTAAAGATTTTACATATGTAGTTTCAGTAAATTAGAACACGTACAATTCTCAGTGTCGTATCGGTGCTATTTATTACTAAAAAACCACTAAATATCAAACTATGTAAAACTTGAAAACCCTGTAAACATGGTATTTGGTAGTATTTGAAACTAGCATTTTGACAATCCCCTTCTTGACACCATTTCATTTTGTAGAACCCTTCAAGAACAAACAWTCAAAACTTACTAACTTTATACTTTATTTGCTAAATACTCAATAATCTCTTTGCTTGAACCTCTNAACTCTACCTGTTGACATCTTTTTTGAATCTGATAGTCATACATTGGGTCGTAATACTCGCTTAAGAGAGTCTCTATCCACTCTTTATGCGCTTTTAGTGAGCTACTTTGTATCTGCTCGTCAAAAGCATTTTCAAACGTGTCACAGACCTCTTTATGTCGTTGGCTACCGAGTCTTTTCTTTATTCTATGCATCGCACTCAGTATTTCGTCTTTCCAWTCATCAAGATTATTTCCATACATTTTTTGTGCTTCAATGACATACTCATTAAACGTTATCTCTATTCTCTGCTCTATTGGTGTTTCAAGTATGATAAGCGGGGCTTCTGAGAGATAGTCTGCAAAACTTTTCGGGATACATATACTACCTATACGATTACCCTCATCTTCAAAAACTAAGTATTTTAAGCCCTTATCAAGTTTTTGAATAAGATCATAAGCCATATCATTTTCAAAATTTATCTGAGAAGGTTGAGGAGTTGTTTTTCGACCAAAAGATGATCCTCTATGATTTGCCAGACCTTCAAGATCTATAGAGTTCTCTAAAGTTTTAAGTAAAATAGWWWWMCCAGAACCAGTACGACCACCAAGTATGATTGGCTTGAAATGAGTGCATGATGCTTCTATTTCATTCATAAGGTAAGATCTAAAGGCTTTATAACCACCCTTAAACCTTGTAATATCATTTCCTGATTGGCTAAGCCATTCTTGTGATATTTTAGAACGCTCTCCACCTCTAAAACAAAAAAGCTTGGCATCTGAGTTTGCTTTTATAAAATCTGACCATGCTTTAACACGCTCTTCTTTCACCATACCGNCAACAAGCTTATGCCCAAGTTTTACAGCTTCATTATTACCATGTTTTTTGTAACAAATACCTATCTCATGTCTCTCTTCATCATTGATAAGTGGAAGATTTATAGCATGAGGAAATGAGCCTTTTTCAAATTCCACAGGAGCACGAACATCAATAAGCGGTGTAGAATTTAAAACAATAGACTTGAAATCATTACTTAACATTATTTACACTTTCACAAAAGACTATGGTTTTCATAGTCTTGGCATTACTAAAAAATCTATTATTTTTGATAATCCAACCTCTACTCTTTTGTACAACATCRTCACCACACATAATCTTTTTATTGGCTCTAAAATCTTTATATAGTTGCACTCTTCTGTCTTTTTCATAGAAACCATATAGAGCTAACAAAAATATAACTAAAATGAAGATAGAAGCTCCGTATATGAAGGTTTTGTTGTTTTTAGACTTTATATGCATAAGAGTCAACCTTTTGTTTATTATAACTAGAATAAAGCTAGGTTTGTTTACTCAACTAATATAGACATACAAATTAAGATATAATTATTTAAAATGAATAGATGGAAGAATTATGGATTTAGAGAAAATACTTCAAGAATTTCCTATATACAACAAACTATCTCCTAGTGAGTTAGAGCATTTTATATCTTTTCTTCAAGTGATTGAGTATAAAAAAGATGAGATTATCTCTTCAAGCACTAAACATTTTGACTACATTGCGATCATACTTAGTGGAAGTGTTGACTACTATGTTTTTGACCCATTAGAAGAAAGAGCCATTAAAGTCGGTTCATTCAAGCGTTATCCGATAGGTGCTCATAATTTAATAACAGAAAAATCACCGGGTGTTACTGTCAAGGCAAAAGAGGACACAGTTCTRTTAGCAATTARCATCAAAGATATGCAAAAAATTGAAGAGTTCTTTCCACATATAGGTATGCATCTCTACAAAGGTCTAGTAAAAGCCCAATTTCAAATCACAAACAGAGCCTTACAAATACTCATAAAGCATCATGGTCGTAAGATTTCAAGTAAGTCTTTAAATGCTGAGTAAAACTAATTATTATAAACCATTATATTAATTTGACACCAATTTTAATCCAATAATAGATGCAACTAATGTAAAAAGAAAAAACAGTCTTAGCAACGTTGCAGGTTCATTATAAAAAATGATTCCAATAATAATAGTTCCAAAGGCTCCAATACCCGTCCAAATAGCGTATGCCGTTCCAATAGGTAATGTATCAACTGCTTTTGTTAAACTATAAAAACTTGAAACAGCAAAAATTACAAAAATGATTGTAGGTACAAGTTTTGTAAAATTGTCTGTTAATTTAATCATAGAAGCAAATCCTACTTCTAAAACGCCTGCTAATAATAAATATGCCCATGCTGTCATGTTAACTCCTATATATCTTTCCCAGAAAGATAACATTGTCTTGCTTAAAACTATCTTTCCTAGAAAGATAGTTTTAATATAATTTATGTTACGATTTACCTATGAATATAAAACAATTTGAAACGAACCTAGAAAATGTCAAAAAACTAACTCCTCAAGTTTTTAAAGAAACTATGAAATTATCTGTGCCTTTTTTTGTACTCCATAAAAAAATATATGAAAAAGGAGAAAATTTAATATCAAAAGAATTCAATATAAATCAAAGTGAATTGGACGTATTGAGTGCTTTATACTATATGGGTGATAATTTTATGTTAAGTCCCACAAAACTATATGAGGTGATGCTATTTTCATCAGGAGGTATGACAAAACTTTTAAAAAAACTTGAAAGTAGAAACTTTATAAGAAGAGTAGAAAATAATATAGACAAAAGAAGTAAACTGGTTCAGATAACGGATTTAGGGATAGAAATAACGACAAATGCTTTAAAAGATATAGTCTCTTTTGAGGATGAATATTTTTCTAAGTTAAATCCAAAAGAACAAGACACATTTCAAAAACTTCTTTATAAGATGTTGAAAGCTGACTAAAACCCGCGAAACACCCTAGGTACAAAAGCCATCTCTCCAACACTTAATGCGTGGTCAAGTTCTTCTATCAGCCTACCCTTCTCTCTCGGTAAGTTTCCTGCTAGATGCAGAGCATTAGATGCATGGTTTGAGCGAAAGATGATTTTATTAGTCGGGTTTAGAAGCTCTATAAACTTTTTTTGCTCTTGGAGTAGTTGGGTGTCACTTAGCATCTCAAAGTCATCGAAGTGTTTGTAGAACTTCTCTTTAGCATCTTCTTCAAGTCCTAGCTGTAGAGTGGAAAGATAGTTTACTCTTGTGGCGTTTATAATCTCTGAACTCTCTTTTATGTGTTCGTCCGAATACTTTGTTCCGCCCATACCAAGGATGACTGTTGCAGATATTTTCAGTCCTGCATCTGAGGCTTTGTTAAGAGACTCGATAATCTCGCTTTGGTTTACACCTTTTGTTATCTTCTTAAGAACTGTGTCACTGCCCGTCTCTACTCCGTAGTAGATTAGATTTAAACCATTTTTCTTTAGTTCTTCTAACTCTTTGCTTGATTTGTTAAGTATGTTTTGTGCAGATGCGTAGAGTGAGACACGTCCCAGTTTTACAAATGAGTGTTTTAAGTAAGAGAGTAGTTTTAAAAGATAGTCCGTATCAAGGGCTAGAGCATCTCCATCAGCCAAAAATACTCTTCTTGCATCTGGATATGAGTAAGCAAGAGTATCGACATCTCTAAAGACATCTTCTATAGCTCTTACTTCAAAGCTCTTTGTTTTGTACATAGAACAAAATGTACAGTTGTTGTAGCTACACCCGTAAGTAGCTTGGATGATTATATTGTCAGCTTCTGCGGGTGGTCTAAAAAGCGGGTATGAGTACTCTAGCATCTATAGTCTAAACTAAAAACATCCACTTTGCAGCTATAACTATGAATAGACCTAAAACGATTACAAGTTTATGAAAATGGTTTTCCATAAAATTACTTTTCTTGCCCTTTGTAAACTTAACATAAAGGTTAGAACCTACACCTGCGACTATAATAAGAACAAGTGCTATTTTAAATACAAGTATCTTTTGCAAGTCAGTTTCAAAGAAACCTGCATCTGAGTTGATGAACTTTGACATCATCATACCACCAGTCAAAACTAAAAACAGAAGTGTAAGTGGGAAGATCTTAAAACTTCTTTTTCCAAGTGTCTGGTTTATCTTCTGCTGAGTCTCTTTTTCAAACTTGTTCTTTAGTGTCGAGATAATTGCCAAGTCACTAAAAACATAACCTAAAAATATTATGGCTAAAATAAGGTGGATAATATGAGCGTATGGATAGATTGCTTCCATGGTTTCTCCTGAGTAAATATAAAGGGATTATACATAAAGAGTATAAATTAAACATTGATAAGGTTCAATGTAGTAAAATGTTTAAAAAAAGAGGAAGTATAGTGATAAAGTACATATTAGCAGCTATTTTTATCGCCATTGTTTTTCTTTTTAAACCTGTAACTACTCACTTTATAGAAGATTATGCATCTGAACTCTTAGAGCAAAGAGTTAAAGTTACTTCTCTAAGCATCATCCCACTANGAGCAGATGCCTACATTGCTGAGTCAAACAATACTGTTAGTGCAAATATCATCAGTATCTTTCCACTAAAAGTAAGAGCTTACTACAGCGGTGATATAGATGCTTTTAAAACTTACCATCCACTAAAAGGTTACGGAGAAGCTACCGCAGATATCTACTATGATGATTCTCTTATAGTAGAAGGTGAAGCATCTATTTATGGAGCAGATGCAAAAGTCACAGTAAAACAATTAAAAGAGAACTGGTATGTTGGTGTAGATGCYACTTCTTTAAACCTAAAAACTCTCCAAGAGCAAAACAACAAAGAAGTAAAAGTAGATGCAGTAGTAGACTTAGACCTAAATCTATACACAGATGCGAATATATCTATGAAGCTGTTTGTAGACTTGCGCAGTAAAGCCATAAACATTTTAGGCACACATATAAAAGATATAGAGTTAAAAATAGAACATGAAAAAGAGAACTTTAAAATAGTCTCTTCATTTAAACCTCCTAACTTTTACAAAACAAGTCTAGATGCCAATGGAACTTTTAAAGATGGAAACATCTCAGCATCTACAAACATCGCTTTTAAAAATGTGAAGATAGATATAGACAAGTTAAAGATTAATACTAAAACTTTGCAAACTTCATTACATACCTCATCATTTGGCGGACATCTAGATGCTACTTACAAAAAAGACATGCTCTACTACAACGCCAGAGATTTGCATCTATCAAAGGTCTTAAAAGCGGCAGAACAAGGACCTATAGCACGTGGATACCTAAACCTAAAAGGAAAACTAGACACAAAGACTCTAGATACAAACTTCTTGTTTAGTTCTCCTTGGATACTAGCCGATAAACAWAGAATAGAAAAAGTAAAACTCACAGTTCCAAACCTGAGATATAAAGATAAAAAACTGACTACATCATACAAACTAAGTGCATCTTTTATGAAAAAGCTTTTTACCTTTAACGGTAATATTTATTTCAAAGATATCTTAAAACTAGATGCTAAAAGTAGTGACTTTAAGGGTAAAACAACCCTGCATCTAGAAGGTAAAAAGTTTGAGCTTAGTATGAAAAAGATGGACWTAACAGAACTTCTAAAGTTTGCATCTGTAAAGCCACATGCTACAGGTCTGATAGACATAGATGCCAAAGGTGATTTTGAAAAAGTAAACTTCTCTATTAAGACAGATGCTAAAGTAAAAAAGCACACTATTCATGCCYAAGCAGATGGTTCATACACTCTTAAATCAAAACGTTTAGAATCAGACTTCAAGGCATCTGTACCCCTAAAGAAAGACTCACTTGATATAAATGGAAAACTGAGTTATCAAAATGACCTGAAACTTCATGCTTACAGTTCTAGTTTTGAGTCTCAAACACTTCTCAAACTCGAGGCTGAGCATTTTAAGTTCTATACTCGCAACTTCAATCTACATGGACTAGCAACTGCACTAGACAAACCTAAAATACTCTTTGGATATGTTGATATTGAAGCAGAGGGGAACCTTGAAGATATTGACTTCAAAATCAAGAGTAAAGAACTACGCAGAAACTTCAAACTTGGAAGAATTGACAACTCAATCTCTTTAGATATTCAAGGTAACTACACTCCAAAACTTCTGACTATAGAAGATGACTTCATGATGCACTACAAAAAAGAGCATATAGCACTAATATTGGACCTAAAGATAGAACCAAAACCTCCATATAATTCAAAAGGTTCACTATCTCATAAAAAAGACAAACTAGTAGTACACTCCTTTTCTTATGAGAAGGAACAAGTTAAAAGTGAGTTCCTTTTTGACGTGCAAGAGCTTTACCTCTATAGAGCTTTAATGGCAAATCCATTTCGCGGTCCTATGAGAATAGAGGGAACTTACAAAGATGCTCTCAAGATTAAAACAAACTCTCTTGGAGGAGAGTTGAAGTTTGTACTAGACAAGCAAATAGCCTCACTAAATTTAAAAAAAGTTGATGTTACAAAGGTTACTAAACTCATAGAACAAGATGGAATATTCAGCCGTGGAGTTATAGATGGAAATGCYACYTACAACATAAAAGAAAAAACTGCAAAAACTAACTTGGTTCTTAAGARTGCTACTTTAAACGGTATTAATATAGATGCTAAAATATCTAGTTTTAACGATGCACTAGGACTAAATGTTGTAAATATGTCAAAGTCTATTCTATCTAACTTCACAGATGCAAATACAAGCCATACTGAGATAGAGCATCTACAGTTTGATGCCACACTAAAGAACAAAAATGTAAAACTAGATGATGTAGCTTTTAGGACAAATAAGTTTCTTATAGCTGCTATAGGTGACTTTGAGCAAAACGGCGATATTAACTCACTTGACGTCAGCATCGTTGATAAACAGGGATGTGCAATAATCACACAAGCCTTAAGAGGAAATATTAAAGACCCTAAAGCAGCAGAGACTACCTCAACTCTTGTTAACATAGCAGAAAGAGTTCCSARGYCKAWWYTARWRWYWSGKRGWMRGWTWYTTAMSWKTKKRACKRWSMMKAKRRAKKRYRKKRYWYCATTTGGCATAAATCAGATACTAAGAACTGATGCAAATATATCTATCACTTCTGATGTAATCTCTGAGAGTTCATCTCTTATAGAGTCCACATCAGACTTCATTAGACCAAATATAATCATGCCAAAGGGCTGTAGTGTAATATATGATGGAAAAGTAATACACCCGAAAAACTTAAAAGAATAATCAACAAAGGAAAATTGATGGAAAAAAATTTTAAAGCACTAAATATAAAATGCGGCGGTTGTGCTAACACTGTAAAAGAAGCATTAAGAGAAGATTTTGGCGAGGTCAAAGTCAATTTAGAACAAAGCCCACGAGTAGTTAGTGTTATAATCAAAGATGAAGAACATGAGCAACTATTTCGTAAAAAAATGAGAAGTTTAGGTTATCCGATGGACGATGAAGAACTTGGAGTATTTACAGCAACAGGACTTAAAGCAAAGAGCTTTGTGTCATGTGCTGTGGGAAAAATGAACCAATAATAGAACTAAAAGTTTCATCAAATTCTGCTTTTACTAGCAGTGTCTCACCGCTATACGGATGCTTAAACTCTAAAGATAGTGCGTGAAGAAGTAGTCTATGACAATTGAACTTCTCTCGTACGAATATATTATGTTCCCCTCTTCCATACTTCGTATCACCTAAGATGTGATGCGAGATATGTTTCATATGCCTTCGTATCTGATGCTTTCTTCCAGTTTGGGGTTTTACTTTTACAAGAGAGTAACGAGTTTTATCATATCTTCCAACTGCAAAATCAAGCTCTACAGATGCAAGTCTCTCATATTCAGTCACAGCTTCCTGAGCCTCTTTTTCTTTGTTTGCATCTTTATCTGCTATCTTATCTAGTTTCTCTTTAAGCGCATGATCTATCAGCCCAGTTGCATCTGTATAACCACGTACTACACAGATATATGTTTTTTTTGTAGTTTTTTCTCTAAACTGCTCTGACATGAGTTTAGCAGTCTGTTTATCTAAAGCGAACAAAAGCACACCTGAGGTTGGTTTATCAAGCCTATGAATAGGATAGACCCACTGTCCTATCTGGTCACGCAATATCTTCATAGCAAAATATATCTCATGTCTATCTATCATAGACTTATGTACTAAAAGCCCACTAGGTTTGTTGATGCAGACAATATAATCATCTTGATATAAAATTTCTAATTCATAATTTTCAAACATAATTGCTATAATATCAAAAAAGGCTTGATATGACTTACGATTTCTCTATAACCGGTGTATTAAAAGAGGGCTTTCGCCGTACAGATGGTGTTAAACTTACTTTTATCGGCTCAATAATCATATATGCAGTTATTGCTCTATTTGTAAAATCRCTTCTAGAGTTTATATTTCCCGATACAGAATCGCTAATTAGTGTTTATGCATCCTCGACTGTAGAGATGCTATTTACTCTGCCTATCTTAATCGGAATTATGATTCTTGGGGTTAAAAGTGCAAGAGAAGAAGAGTTAACTATCCCCTCTATATTTGATTATTTCGGCATGATAATCCCAATAATGCTTGCCTATGTAGCAATGAGTATAATACTTAGCATAGGTTTTATACTTCTTATCATTCCCGGCATCTATCTAGCTGTATCTTACGCTTTTGTTTATACGCTCATTGTTGATAAAGGACTTAATGTTTGGGAAGCAATGGAGCTATCACGTAAGACAGTAACCGAACAGTGGTTTAAGTTTTTTGGTCTATCACTTCTTAGCGGAATCATTATAATAATCAGTGCCATACCTCTTGGCATCGGACTTATCTGGAGTATCCCGACAACATATATAGCTTACGGTCTACTTTATCACGGTCTTTTTGATGAGGAGTAAATAAAATCAACAGACTCTATTTCTGCCTGATTCCTTAGCCTTATATAAATTTATATCTGCATTGTGATAAAGTGACTCTAAATCATTTACTTCTTCACTAAGGGAAGAAACACCTATACTTATACTAACACTCATATCTATGTCGTTATGTGCAAATTGTTTTTCACAAACTGACAGTCTAATTTTTTGGGCTATTTTATAAGCATCTTCGTTTGATGTATTATAAAGAAATAGTGCAAACTCTTCTCCACCAATACGAGCTAAAATATCACTCTCTCTTATTATACTTTTCATCTCTTTTGCCAATGAGGTCAGCACAAAATCCCCAGCTCTATGTCCRTAAGTATCATTTATTTTTTTGAAATGATCTACATCTATCATTAAAAAAGATAGATTTTTATTTTCACGCTTWGCAAGTTTAATAATATCCGGKACTGAATCAAAGAAGTAGCGTCTATTAYAAATACCCGTTAAAGTATCTGTTATATTTTTTTGGTGAAGTTCATTTACACTCTCTAGTAGTTTTTCTTTAGCATGTATAGTATTTAGTAAGTTTTTAAAAAATCCCATAGTTCACCTTATGTATTACAATTTAATAAATCTTTATAGTATTTGTTATTATATCGGTATCTTTATATTATTTGATTTTTTTTCTAATATCAAATTCCATCTTGTCTTTTTTGTGTGTTTTTTCTTTTGAAAAAAGATAAAGAAAAATAGAAGCCGTAACAGCCAATAGAAAAATTTCAGTCATATAAAATACCCTTGTTTTGTGTGAAATAAAAATGGATAATACAATAAATTTGCTTTGTTTACGTCTATAATTTATAAA
>NVRL01000067.1 GCA_002732645.1 Sulfurimonas sp.
TGCTTTAAAAAAAGATAACTATATATCTATATCTCTAGAGATGCCAAAAATAGAGACAAGCACAAAAAAGAGTGTTGCTACTCCTGTAGTAGAGGATAGCATCATAGAACCTAATGATGTAAATATAGATGATCTTTTTAGTGATGTTTGGACTAAAAAGATAAAAAAAACAAAAAAAATAGAAAAAAAAGTTGAGAACAAAAGATTGTTAGAAATTGGAAAAAAGTCTAAAAAGATTGATAAGAACGCTATTAAGCCTATTTCTGAAAAATCCATTGATAACAGCGTAGTTGAAAAAAGTGATGATTCACAAAAGTTATCAACAGCGAATGCGGTTAATGAATATTTTGCTAAAATTCAGGCTTTAGTTTATCAAAACTTTGTTCCACCCCCAAATTCTCAAGGTCATAGTGTTAAGGCTATGATAGAGTTAAGCGCTATTGGAAAAGTTATGGATTTTAGAATCTTGACTTATTCTAACAATAGTAGTTTAAATGATGAGTGTGATAAAATTAAAGATAGACTTATGGGAGTATTGTTCCCTGTGAATCCACAAAACAAATCCGGTAACTATGTAGTTATGTTAACATCCAAGGAGTAATTTTGAGAATATTATTAGTATTTTTATTTCTGTTTAGTCTGTCATATGCGAATGATGCGACAATAGAAGTTATAAAAAAGGTTGAATCTCTTCMWRCYAWWGCAGYWSWRGAKYYAYYRGTWRRWKWYGMKRMKRMWWTKMGKKWSRSRKKTYWKWWRSYKSWSSKTKCRGMKTKRAWYGYKRWATSMCWWKWKMRYRWAGMMASRYWWYWMCGTAAAACTCACTTTAATGATACCGAAGTTATGGTAGAGAATAAAGATATGGATTATGTTTTAAGATATAAAATGTCTGAAGATGATGATGGTGCATTAAACATAGATCTAAAACTTATAAATAAAGATGGTATTGCTCTTAATAAAAAGTATAGAATTAGCAGAAAAAATGTCTATATGTTTGTTTCACATACTATTGCCTATGATATAAATAAATTTATGGGAGCATCATCAGTAGAGTGGATGAAACGTAGAGTTATATTTTCAAGAGTAGTTGCTCCGCTAAAAACTGAAGTCGTTATTGCTGATTATACTTTATCTTACCAACATACAGTGGTAAAAGGTGGCTTTAATATTTTTCCAAAATGGGCAAACAATGCTCAAAATGCATTTTACTATACATCTTTAGATGGCAAAAAACCGATACTTAAGCATGTAGATATTAATACTGGTAAGAGTAAGGCTATAATATCTTCAGATGGTATGATGATCTGTTCAGATGTGAGTAAAAATGGAAAAAAATTACTGCTTACAATGGCTCCAAAAGGTCAACCTGATATTTATTTATATGATGTTGATACTTTCAAAACTCAAAAAATTACCAACTATGGTGGTATAGATGTAAATGCTCAATTTATGGATAAAGAGACAATTATTTTTATTTCTGGAAGATTGGGATATCCAAATGTTTTTTCTAAAAAAATTGGCAGTAATAGTGTAGAACAGATGGTGTATTACGGTAAAAGCAATGCTGCTTGTAGTACATATGGTGAGTATATAGTATATAAAGCAAGAGAGAGTTCAAATGCCTTTTCAACAAATACTTTTAATTTACACTTGATATCAACAAAAACAGATTTTATAAGAAGACTTACAGCTACGGGTGTAAATGAGTTTCCAAGATTTTCTATTGATGGGGATGCAATATTATTTATCAAAAACTATAAAGCACAAAGTTCTATAGGTATTATAAGATTAAATCATAATAAAAACTACCTGTTCCCTCTTAAGTATGGTAAGTTACAGGCAATGGATTGGTAACAAAGATAGTAATATAGATGAAATTTATCACTTTTGTCCGTGATATATCAACTTATTACTCTTTTTTTGGTACAATCAAACAATTTAAAATCAAGGTAAGTAAATATGAAAAGTATAGTACTCTCAAGCATTGCAATAGCAATGTTAGTTTTTAGTGGATGTGCAGATAAGAAGCCAGCTGTTGATGAAAAAGCAAAACAAGAAGTAGCTGCTCAAGAAGTTGAAGCTGTAAAAACTGAAACTGTATCTGCTGAAGATGCAACAGTTGGTGAAAGTGGTATGTCAAGCTCAGATTCAAATGAAATGAATATGGCAAGCTTAGAGAGAAAACTTTCAACTGTATATTTTGATTTCGATAAGTTTGTAATTCGTGCTGATATGCAAGTAAAAGTAACTAATAGTGCAACTGTTGCAAATGCTGCTGCAAGTGCTTATACTGTTAAACTTGAAGGTAATTGTGATGAGTGGGGTAGTGATGAGTATAACTTTGCACTAGGTTTAAAAAGAGCTTCTACGGTTAAAAAAGCATTAATGGCTGAAGGCGTTAATGAGACTCGTATCACTATGGTAAGTTATGGTGAAAGTAATCCAATATGTAGTGATAAAACTCAGGATTGTTGGTCACAAAACCGTCGCGTAGACTTTAAACTTCTTCCATAATTCATGAATCGCATTTATTTAGCTGCACTTTTTGCAGCTATTGTGCCATTAACTCTAACTAGTGCTGAACCTTCTGCATTTGGTGCTGGAAATCTAGAAACTTCTCAACCTTACGGCTTAACTTCAAGTGAAAAGGTTATTCTTCAAAATAAAAACAAACTAAATAAGGTTGTTGTTAAAAGTAATAATCAGGCTAATGAAGTTGACTCTTTAAGAGAGAGAATAGATGGCTTACAGACTATTATCGAGGGCTTAAGTAGAAAGTCTCAAACGAATAAACTAAACCTTAAAAATTTAGAGAAAAAAAATACGGATGAACTGATTAGTTCAAATGAGTATGAGAAGAGATTAAGTGAGATATCTCAAGCTAATACTTTAGAGATAAAAGATATGAAACTTGCAGTTGTTGAACTTACTGCACTATTAAATATTGTAAACTCTGCATATGTTACAAGAGATGAGTTTAATACTTTAGTTGGTGACTTTAATAAGTTTAAGCAGTTGGTTTCAAAAGAACTTAAAAAAGGTTTAAAGCCTAAAAAGTCTAAACTTGATAAAACATCAAATGCAGAAGTTGCGAAACTGGCTAAGAAAAATTTTGATAAAAAATACTATACAAAAAGTATAGAATATTATACTCATCTAATTAAAAATAATTATAAACCTGCCCGTTCACACTATATGATGGGTGAGATAAAGTATAGAAGAAAAAATTACGCTGATGCAATAGCATACTTTAAAAAGAGTGCTTCTTTATACTCAAAGGCTACGTACATGCCGGAGTTAATGCTTCATACTGCCATATCTATGGATAAAACTGGTGATAAGATAAATGCAAAATCTTTTTATAAAGGTGTAGTAGCAAAATATCCTAGTTCTAAAGCAGCAAAGACAGCAAAAAGTAATCTTAGTAAGATGAAGTAGTTGCATAATATTTTAGTAATATTATGCATTTTTATGTTAGAATCCAAAAAATTTAATAAAGGCTTATATAATGGCAATTGAAGCAAATCAAATAGTATCATTAGAATATGAAGTTCGTGATGGAGAAACTGTAGTAGACAGTAATTTAGGTGGAGCACCTTTAGTATTTATGTTCGGTAAAGGTCAAATTATTCCAGGTTTAGAAAGTGGAATAGTAAATATGAAAATCGGCGAAAAAAGTGATCTTTTAGTTAAAGCTGAAGATGCTTATGGAACTCATAATCCAGATGCAAAACAAGAAGTTCCTAAAGATCAATTCGCTGGAATCGATTTAGAAATTGGTATGACTCTATATGGTCAAGGTGAAGATGGTGGAACTGTTCAAGTTATTGTTCAAGAAATTGGTGAAGAAAATATAATCATTGATTTTAATCATCCATTAGCTGGAAAAGACTTAATGTTTAGTGTAACTATTAACAATGTAAGAGACGCATCTGCTGAAGAAGCTATGACAGGTATTCCTGCTGAAAATCAACAAGAAGATGGTTGTTGTGGTACTGGTGGTGGCACTGGTTGTGGTTGCGACTAACTTTATAACTGCTTCGGAGTCTTCTCACCAAGCATTTAAAACAGCAACACTTTTAAAAACACTAAGTGTAAATTCTCTAATATCAGGAGAAGTGGGTGTTGGCAAGAAAAGTCTTGCCCGATACATACTTCCAGATGCTACTGTAATAGAAGCATCTGATTTCGATGAAATACTAAGCACATTAGAGAGTGTTAATGAAATCATTATTATTAATTTAGAAAATTCACCAAATATTAAGAGAATGATTGATGCTATAATTGCAAACTCAGTAAGGGTTATCGCAACGGCTAAAAGCTCTTTTTCAAATGAATATATAGATGATGTCTTTAGTGTAAAATTTGACATTCCACCTCTTCGTGATAGATTAGAGGATGTAGATGAATTATTAGAGATATTCATTAATGAAGCTTCGTCTCTATTTTGTAGCAGTACAAAATTTAATACTGAAAATTTCACTCCAGACTTATCTCAAAATTCTAACTCATTAAAACGACAAGTTATGATTCATTCATTATTACAAGATATTAAAGATATTGAGTTAATGGATATTATAGAGAATTATTTGGTTGATAAACTAGGTTCGCAAAGTGACTATAGAAACTTTTTGCATCTATATGAAGTTCCACTCATTAAAGCAGGWCTAACTAGATTTAAATCACAACTTCAATTATCKGACAARTTRGGTTTAAATAGAAATACACTTAGAAAAAAAATAGCTGACAACCATAAGTATTTATAAGTCATTWTGATATAATTATATAATTGAAAAAGGGAAAAAAATATGCAAAAAATAGCAATGATATTCGCAGGACAAGGTTCTCAAGCAGTAGGCATGGGCGAAGACTTTTATAAAAATTCAGAAATAGCAAAAGAGATGTTTGAAAAAGCCGGAGAGAGAATAGGTGTTAATTTTGAAGAATTAATTTTTAAAGAAAATGACATGCTAGGTCAAACAGCATATACACAACCGGCTATATTACTAACACAGATGGTAGCTTACCGTCTATTTAAAGAAGCATGTCCAGATATTGAAGCTACACTTTTTCTAGGACACTCCCTTGGTGAATTTTCTGCTTTATGTGCTAGTGGTGCTATAGATTATATTGACGCGGTAGAACTTGTTCATAGACGTGGACAGCTTATGCAAGATGCATGTTCAGATATTGATGCAGGTATGATGGCAATTGTAGGTTTAGATGATGCCTCAATCGAGAGAATCTGTGTAACTGCTCAAGAAGCGGGTAAAAAAGTTTGGCCTGCAAATTATAATCAAGATGGACAATTAGTTATTGCAGGAATAAAAGCTGATTTAGTATCACTTGAAGATACCTTTAAAGAAGCAGGTGCTAAAAGAGCACTTCTTTTGAATATGTCAGTTGCAAGTCATTGTGAGCTATTATTATCGGCTCAAGCTCCTTTAGAGAGTTTAATGGAATCTATGATTGAAGAAAATTTCGAAGCACCTATTATATCAAATGTATCGACTCTAAGTTACACAACAAAAGGTGAAGCAGTATCACAACTAAAAGATCAATTAGTTAAGCCTGTGAAATATAAACAATCTATTTTATCAATTTCTAATGATGTTGATATGGCTATAGAGTTTGGTAATGGTGTTACACTAAAAGGTTTAAATCGTAGAATAGCTAAAGACCTTAAAACACTTAATATATCAGATATGGCTTCTCTTGAAAAGGTTGCAGAGGAAATTTACAATTAAAATGAGAGTAACACTCGCCCAAACATCACCAAGACTAAATCGTTCTAACTTAGATACTATTTGTGAAATTATTGAAGAGTTTAAAAATAGTAGCGATTTAATAGTCTTTTGTGAGTTGTCTCTTAATGGTTATCTATTACAAGATAAACTATATGAAGACGCTTGGGATACTCATGAACTTGCTCGATTAGAGAGTTTAAGTAAAGATATTGATATTGTTGTTGGCGCTGCTATAAAAGATGCTGAGACATTTAGAAATTCTGCCTTGTACTTTTCTAATGGAAAACTCTTAAGTCAACATAATAAAGTTCATCTTCCAAATTATGGTATGTTTGAAGAAGCAAGATACTTTAAAGCTGGTGAAATCTTTGAAAGCTTTGTAAGCAAGTTTGGTAAAACTTCTATGTTAGTTTGTGAAGACCTATGGCATCAATCAGTACACCATGATTTGATAGAAGAAGATCCAGACTTAATCATAGCTCTAGTCGCATCTCCTGTTCGTGGATTTAGTAATGATGGTTTAGATATTGAGGACAAATGGTATTCAATAATAAAGACTGTTGCATCTGAATGTAGTGCAGGAGTTATATTCGTAAATAGGGTCGGCTTTGAAGATGGACTAGGTTTTTGGGGTGCAAGCTGTATAGTGGATAGAAGTGGCGATATAATACATAAATTACCTCGTTATAAAATAATTACAAAAACATTTGAAATATTAGGCTAAATATATAATATTTGCTCTCATAAGAGATCTACATTACAAAAGGAAAAAAATGAAAATAGCAATTATGGGTGCAATGCCTGAAGAAGTGGCTCCAATACTAGAAAAGTTAGGGACATATAAGACAACTAAATATGCAGATAATGAGTATTATGAAGCTTCATATAAAGATGTTGATATAGTTGTAGCTTACTCTAAGATAGGTAAAGTCTTTTCTACACTAACGGCATCAACAATGATTCAGCATTTTAATTGTGATAGACTGCTTTTTAGTGGTGTAGCAGGTGGTATAAATCCARGTTTAAAGATTGGGGATTTGATTGTAGCAACAAAATTATCTCAACATGATTTAGATATAACTGCCTTTGGTCACCCAATGGGCTTTGTTCCTGGTGGCAGTGTATTTGTTGAAGCAGATAAAAAATTAATTGAAATCTCAAAAGAAGTTGCAAAAGAGTTAGATAAAACTATACAAGAAGGTATTATTGCGACCGGTGATCAATTTGTTCATGATAAAAATATTAAAGATAGTATTGTAAAGAATTTTAATGCCGACGCTTTAGAGATGGAGGGTGGTTCAGTTGCAGTTGTTTGTAAATCTTTAAATGTGCCATTTTTTATTCTTCGCGCTATCAGTGATACTGCTGATACTGATGCTAGTTTTTCATTTGACGAGTTTATGGAATCAAGTGCAATTATATCAGCTGATTTTATTATGAAAATTGTAGATAAACTTATTATAAATAACGCAAAATGAATAAAATCAATTTGACTACGTTAACACTAGGTTCACTTCAGCAGTGGGCTCAATATTTAAGAGATTAATATGAAAAAAATATGCCCATCTAAAAAAATAATGTCAAAACTTGGTAAAACAAATGCAGAATTCGGTTTAATAGAAGAGGGTGATAAGATTTTAGTTGGTCTTAGCGGTGGTAAAGACTCTCTTACTATGATTCATGCTATGGCAGAACAACAACGTCGTGCTCCTTTTAAGTTTGAATTTATTGCAGTAACAGTTGGTTATGGTATGGGTGAAAATTATGATAATTTAGCTCAGCATTGTAAGGATTATAATATAAAGTATATTTTTCATGATACTAAAATTTATGATTTAGCAGAAGAAAAAATAAGAAAAAACTCATCATTTTGCAGTTTCTTTTCAAGAATGAGAAGAGGAACATTATACGGTATTGCTGAAAAACATGGATGTAATAAACTCTCTCTTGGTCATCATATGGATGATGCCGCAGAGAGTTTTTTTATGAACTTTATTTATAATGGTCAGATGCGCTCTCTTGCACCAAAATACAGAGCTGATAATGGTCTGATTATTATCCGTCCTCTTATTCAGATGCGTGAGCGTCAACTCTCAGCATTTGTAAAAGATAATAATTTAAATGCAATTGGTGATGAAGCTTGCCCTGCGATGCGTTTTGATATTAAAATGCCACATGCACGGGCAAATATGAAAAAAATGTTAGCTAAAATGGAACAGGAATTCCCATCATTATTTACCAGTTTAAATGCGGCATTTAAAAATATTTCTATAGATAGTTTTTTTGATAAAGAAAAGTTTAGTCTTTAGTATAATTAATATTTAGATTCTAAATTTTCTTCATCTTTTGCAATTTGAGATTTTTTATTGTGAAGAGTTTCTTCTTTTAAAGTCTGTAAAAATTCCAAAATATTTTTTTGATAAGAGATAGTATCTCTATCTCTTGTTAGCTCTATAATAGGTTGCATAGATTCTATATCTATTTTTTTTGCATATCTAGGAATAATTTTTAGTTCTTTWTGTATATTTGAGATAAGTGTATCAATATTTAGACCATTATCATCTTGTACTTTTTTAACTAACTCTTTAGTTGAGAGCATAAGTAAGTTTGCTCTATCATCATCTTTATATATATCCATACCAATATTTTTAACTATTAAATAGTTCTCTTCGTTGATTTCTTCATTTGAAACTATAATAAGTGCAAAAATTTTAGCACGAAATTCCAGTGAACCGTGATGATGAACAAAAAATTCACGAAAGGCACTAAAAAAGTGGTGTTTAAGTTTAAAACTCAGTCTCATTTCAATCCCTACTATAAATATATGTGCTATTATACATCTTTGAATTTAAAATATGATTTTATAGGTGTAAAAAATGTTAACTGAAGAAGATTATGATGTTTTAAAGAGGAGTTTTATTGATTCACAAAGACTTTTTAATAAGTTAAATGATGTTGCAAATCAAGCCACAGAGCTTGAATATGATGAGAGYGGATTGTTTTATGAAGAAGAAGAAATTCTTGATAGACATTGGTTGAAACTTAGCTCAAAAATTATAGATGCCCTTGGTGAATCTCTAGACGCTCACAATGTAGAACTTCTAAAAAATGATTCTCTAGAGAAGAGAGAATTAACAATTAATTTGGTAAATGAAGAAGCATCAAGCAAAATAGTTGTAGATTATAGTGAAGATGGTGCACTTAGCATCTCACAAGTAAGTTAAGGAAGAATAAAATGGGTAGAGCCTTTGAATATAGAAAAGCATCAAAATTGAAAAGATGGGGAGCAATGTCAAAGTTGTTTCCAAAGCTTGGTAAAATAATCACTATGGCAGCAAAAGAGGGTAGTATTGACCCAGATATGAATTCTAAGCTTCGTACAGCTATTATAAATGCTAAAGCTGAAAATATGCCAAAARMWAATATWGAGGCAGCTATAAAGAGAGCTTCAGCAAAAGATACTGCAAGTATGTTAGAAGTTAACTTTGAAGGTAAGGCACCCCATGGCGTATTGATTTTTATTGAATGTATGACTGATAATAATACTAGAACAGTTGCTAATGTAAAAAATATACTTACTRAACATGCTGGAGAACTCTTAACTAATGGTTCATTGGAATTTATGTTCGATAGAAAAGCTCTGATTGAATTTACTTTAAAAGATAGCATGGATATTGAAGAATTAGAACTTGAACTAATAGATGCAGGACTTGAAGAGATAGAAGCAGAAGATGGTGTTTGTTTGGTTACTAGCGATTATACAAGTTTTGGAACACTTACTGAAGCTTTAGARGGCATGGGTATAGAAATAACGAAAGCAAATTTAGAAAGAATGGCTAATGTACCGGTAAGTATTAGTGAAGACCAGCAAGCTGATATCGATAAAATATTAGAGAGACTAGAAGATGATGAAGATGTACAAAAGGTTTTTACAAATCTTTCATAGTTAATCATATGAAATATATAAATAACATATACATAAATACTCTTGAGGTAAAGCAATCTAAATTTATTGCTTACCTTACTCCTTACTCAGACTTCCAAAAAACACTTAATATACTAAAAAAAGAACATCCAAAAGCTAGACACTTTGTGGTAGCGTATCGCTATTTAAATGAGTTTAATCAAATTGTAGAATATTCTAGTGATGATGGAGAGCCCAAAGGTACATCTGGAAAGCCATCACTATTTGTCCTTCAAGGCTCAACTATGATTAATTGTTCAGTAATAATAGTTAGATATTTTGGTGGGACAAAACTTGGTACCGGTGGGCTTGTTCGTGCATATAGTGACGCAGTAAATTTAGTTATCAAGCAAGCTGAACTTTTGGAATATAAACAAGAGAGAGAAGTAAAAGTATATTTTGAATATTCAAAAGCAACACTAACACATTGTTTCCTTTAAAGCAAGCAATAGTTGGACAAATCAAAATAACATTTTGATAATTGCTTATAGGAATAGTATATTTGGAAATATCAACAGGTGATGGAAAGAATAAATAGAATAAAAGAAATACTAGTCATTCAGGGGAAATCTCAGAAATGGTTAGCAGAAAAAATCGATAAAACGCCTACAACTGTAGCTTCTATTTGTAATAACAAAACGCAGCCTCACCTGAAAGGGTTAAAACAGATTGCAGAAATCTTAGATGTTGATATTCGTGAGTTGTTAGTTTCTACCAAATAAGATCATTTGGTCTTCAGGTAATTCTATAATACAAAAATTAAACTTCAAATAATATGAAAAAAAAGCAGCGACCTATGTAGGTCAAGGAGATCATACGATTCAAAGTATGTACATGCACTTAGTTTTTAGAAATTATAGCAAGTACACAGTAAGGAACTATGTTAAGGAACTCAATCACTTGTGTGTTCACTATAATTGCAGTCCAAAATTGATAACCGAGAATCAGATTCATGGTTATCTTTTTTACCTGACTAAAATCAAAAAACACGGTCCAAACAAAATAGCTATTGCAATGGCTAGCTATGTCTACTTCTATCATAACATTGTTAGGACTCCTGAAAAAGTAAAACGTCTTCGAAGTCCTAGAATACCTGATCGAGTACCTTTTATTCTCGCGCCAGAGCAAGTATTTCAGTTCATTGAAGCATTAGGTAAATTAAGAGATAAGGTAAGTGTTCAATTGCTTTATTCAACAGGAATTAGAGTTGGGGAATGTGTGCGTGTTCGAAGAAAAGATATAAGCGTACATCGCATGACAATTAGGATTCCAGAGGGAAAAGGAAAAAAAGGACGATATGTACCACTCAGTCCAATGATGTTAAGCCAACTAGAATCGTATTACAAAGAGTATAAACCCAAAGACTATATTTTTTATGGAAGAGGTAAAAATCACAAGGCACCTATGTAGGGCCACGGTTAATCGTATTGTCAGGCAAGCTAATTATGTGCTTGAGTCAACAGAAACCATCATCCCTCACACTTTTAGGCATTCATTCGCAACTACATTGGTGGAAGAAGGTGAGAATTTGTTCAAGATTCAGAAAATATTAGGGCACGCGCATATCGGGTCTACAATTTACTATGCTAGATCAGCAAGACCAGTATTAAAATCATGTGTGAACCCCTTGGATAAAGTTTACGAAGAACAAGGGAGCTGGAATATGTATCGGATTAAAAACTCCTCTGAACTTCAAATTGACGGAGTTGGAAGCAATTGTCAGGAAGAAATAGAATACACTTTTATGTGAGATGTCGGGAATATGTCGGGAAAGGAAAAAGCCAATCAACTGTAAAACAATTGATTGGCTTCATTAAAAGTGAGCCCGATAGGATTCGAACCTATGACCGCCTC
>NVRL01000068.1 GCA_002732645.1 Sulfurimonas sp.
AACATGTAATATTAAACTAAATGTATATTTAAGTATATTATCCGTATACTTCTCTTTATGCAAATTCATGATCTTTTTAATATTCTTCATAACTCATTAGAGTCTCAAAACAATGGGAAAAAAGTATCTCTTAAAGATATGGCTAACTCACTTGGGATTGCTATGCGTACATATCAGGATTGGAAGTTAGGTAGAGCTAAACCTCAAGCTGCTTCAGTGGTCATGAAAATGTTGGGGAAACTGGATGATGATGAGATTATTAGAGCTGTTAGAAAAATCAATAAACTTGAAGAGGTGTAGTAAATGAGTGCATTGACTAAACAAGAGAGAGATGGTTTAGAAGAGATATTTTTGTCCATAGGCAAGGGTGCTAGTAAGTACTCAAGATTAAAGGATTTTTCATCTTTAATCTTGTCCAAGAACATAAGTCTAAACACATCAAAGTTCTTGAAAATGGCTAAAACAGGACTCAAAGAGTCGAAATTATCGCAATTTATCACACTTTTCATCAAAAAGAAGAAAAATTTAAGCAAATAAACTATAAAGTATCCGTAGCTGAATTATTTTTGCACAAGGCTTTCTGGTGCTTATGCTTAATAATTTCGGAAATCTTTATGAATCTAAGGGTAAATATATGAACAAAGCTCAATTCGTTGAATTAGTACAAGCAAGTGGTGAGTACAAAACTAAAGTTGAAGCAGAAGCTGCAATTAAAGCATTTACAGAGGCTGTTACAGCTGCTCTAGTAAAAAAAGAAGATGTTTCTTTAGTAGGTTTTGGTAGTTTTGCTGCAAACCTTCAAAAAGGTAAAAGTGGTAAAGTTCCAGGTACAGACAAGACTTATACTACTCAGGACAAAATGGTTCCTAAATTTAAAGCTGGTAAAGGTCTTAAAGACCGTGTTGCAGCTGGTAAATAATTTCCAAAAACTCATTGCACCAAAGGCAGTGAGTTTTTATTTTCTATGAATATATCCTCAATTTTCTCTTTATTTAAAAAAAAATCTAAAACTCTGAAACTTCCAGATTCACTATTAATTAAAAAACTAAAAGAAGTTAGTAAAAATAATAACCTTAGCATCTATGAAAATATAACTATATATCATCACACTCAAAGCTTTTTCATTCCTCTTCTGATTTTAGACCCGACTAGAGGTATTTATTTATTTGAATATAAAGAGTGGTCGTATGATGACTTAAAAAATGCAACAGTATCAAAAGCGACAAACCAAGACTCTAGTAACCAAAGTTTAGCATATCAAAAAACACAAGACTTTATAAAGCAAAAGTTCAATGAACTTACGCATAATGACGGCGTACCAATTTACAACTACTTACTTATGGAAAATCTAAATAGTGATGAGTACCAGCATCTAGATGAATCTTTTAAAGAGCTACTCCCTCATCAAAAGATTATGTTCAATGACTCTTTAGAGTCAATAATACTACAAAAATTAAAAGATACACCAATACCAATTTCACCAATGCCTGATGAAGTTCATATTATAGGAAACCTACTTGTTCAGTACTTAATATTTTCTCAAGACCATAGTATGCATCTTGTTWCTACTGAACAAATAGTATTTATTGAGTCTATAACTAATGGCTTAGAGACTTTAAACGGAAATACTTATTCAGGTAAAACAAGTTCTATTCTTCTAAAAGCAGTACTAGAGACTCTAAGAAACCCTGAGCTTAAAATTATTATTATTGAACCAACAACTCTTTCTTGTGATTTTTTAAAGCAAAAACTGCTCAATATCATAGAGTACGCTATTATTGAAGTTGATCTCACCTCAATCGAGATTATAACTCCTATAGACTTAGTTAATAAGCATCTCAGTAAGTTAAAAAAAACTCAATTAGAAGTTATACTAAGTATTGATGACAAACTTATGCATAAAAACTTCAATGTTGCAGACTTGATTATATGTGATGACTCAAATATACTATCTTTTGAGTTTATAGACTATCTTATGCATATACAAAAAAAATCTTCTCTTATCTTAGCTAATGCATATAGTGATGAAGAGCCTACCTATAAGTTTACAAAGAGTTTCAAGTCTAAAGAGTTAGAAGTAATTTTTAAACAGGCAAATCAACATGCTAAAGCACTACATATCATATCTAGCTTGCTCGAAAAAAATAATTCTAATGATATTTTAGTCGTTAGTGATAACTTAAGCAAAAGAAATTTAAAAGATGACTTGGAATTTTTTATAAAAGATAAAGCTATTTTATTGGATAGTTCCAATAATTTAATTTCTCAAGATTTAGACAACCTACTACTATGTTCATATTCACAGATTAGTTCAATGAACTCAAAATTTGTCATACTGATGGATGTTGCAGATGCTTCACTAAATGAGATAGAATATGCTATTAATTTAGCTGGAGACACTGCTTACATACTATATGAAGAAGAGTGTGAAAATATAAATTTTTTAAAGGAAAAAAATGATTAAAACTTTGCTAACGCTTTTATTACTGTTATCAATAAACTTAGAGGCCAATGACAAAAACACACATGTAGTGATAGAGACTACTCAAGGTAATATAGAACTAGTGTTATTCTCAGATATTGCACCTCTGGCTGTAGAGAACTTTACTACACATGTAWAAAATGGTTACTACAACGGTATTGCATTTCACAGAATTATCAAAAACTTTATGATTCAAGGTGGAGATCCTACTGAGAGTGGTAGAGGTGGAGAGAGCATCTGGAAAAGATCTTTTAAAGATGAGTATAAAAATAAAACTTTCAACAAGCCGGGAATACTTGCAATGGCAAATTCAGGACCCCATACAAATGGAAGTCAATTTTTTATCACTACTGCAAAGACTCCTTGGTTAAATGGCAAACATACTATCTTTGGTGAAGTTACTAAAGGTTCTATGGCAACTGTTGCAAAGCTTAACAATGTAGCAACATTTGGTAGAAGTGGTGCTGATAGACCACAAAGCAGACAAGAGATAATTAAAGCATATATGAAAAAATAGGACCTATAAGTGACAATAGATTTTTACAATGCTGGAATGAACTTTTACGAAACCGGCAAACATAAAGAAGCTTACGAGCATCTTATTCAAGATGATACAAACCCAAAATGTGCATTTGCACTTGGTGTGATGTACAATAATGGTGACGGGATAGATAGGGATTTAAAAAAATCAACTCACTACTATATTATGGCAGCAGAAGCTGGAATAGTACCTGCACAAGTTAGTGTAGGTTTTGCTTATACAAATGCTATTGGCGTACCACAAGATTTTGACAAAGCAGTACGCTACCTAAAACCTGCCGCAGATGCAGGAGAAGAAAGTGCAAAAGTAACACTTGCAGAAATATATGCAATGGGTAAAGCAGGCGGAACTAAAGCTGACGCTTCTAAACTTATTCGTGAAGTACTCTCATCTTCAAATTCTAAAGAAGCAATGGACATATATAACAAATACGAATTAGACCGTGCATAAGGGCACTATATAGCYTTGTAATATTCTCGTAACCTTAATATAGATATAANTCCAAAAATTATTACAATACGATTACAAGAGGTAAATATGGAAATTCAAACTATGAAAAAGCTAGAGCAAGAGGCGCTAAAAAAGAGTGGTCCAGACTTTACAAGACTAGGTTTTGCACTATTTTTTATGATTGGTGTTTTAACTTTTAGTTTTCTGAGTAATGGCGGAATTCCAAACAATATGTTTCTAGCTGTTGCTGCASTAATAGGTGCTTATATGGCAATGAACATCGGTGCAAATGATGTTGCCAACAATGTTGGTCCAGCGGTTGGCTCTAAAGCACTTACCCTTACGACTGCCATAATAATAGCTGCTGTTTTTGAAACTGCCGGTGCATTAATTGCCGGTGGTGAAGTTGTAAAGACTATCAAAAAAGGAATCATTGACATTTCTGCTTTTGGTGGAAACGCAGATCCTTTTATATGGGCAATGATGGCAGCTCTTCTTGCAGCTGCTTTATGGCTTAACTTTGCAACTATGATGCGTGCACCTGTTTCAACTACTCACTCTATAGTTGGTGGTGTGATGGGTGCGGGTATTGCTGCTGCCGGTTTTGGTATAGTTGATTGGGGAACTATGGCAAAAATTGCAGCTTCATGGGTTATTTCACCTGTTTTAGGTGGTGTTATTGCTGCTGCTTTTCTTTACTCTATTAAAAAATCTATCGTATTTAAAGATGATAAAGTGGCTGCCGCCAAAAAATGGGTCCCAGTCTTTGTTGCTATAATGGCTTGGGCATTTGTTACATACTTAACTCTAAAGGGTCTTAAAAAAATATGGCCGCAAGTTGTGGAATTTTTAAATATGTTTCCTTTAATAGCTATGGAGATGGCGGAAAAACCAACACTTACAACTGCTCTTATCATGGGTTTTATTACAGCAATCTTAGTTTACTTTTTTGTCAAACATAGAGTTAGCTCAAATACAACTATGCTTGAGAATACTAAAGCTTCTGTAAATACACTCTTTACTATTCCTCTTATATTTGCAGCAGCACTTCTAAGTTTTGCTCACGGGGCAAATGATGTTGCAAACGCTATTGGTCCATTAGCTGCAATTAATGATGCTGTAGTAAATGGTGGAATCTCTTCTAGTACTTCTATTCCTCTATGGGTTATGGGTGTCGGTGCTTTAGGTATAGCGCTGGGACTTGCTCTTTATGGTCCAAAACTTATCAAAACTGTTGGTAGTGATATTACCGAGCTTGATCAAATCAGAGCTTTCTCAATCGCAATGGCTGCTTCTATTACAGTTATTATAGCTTCTCAACTTGGTCTTCCGGTAAGTTCTACTCATATCGCTATCGGTGGTGTATTTGGTGTTGGTTTCTTAAGAGAGTGGTTACACTTAAATGAAGTTGGAAGAACAATTGAAGATGATAAGCAAGCTATTATTGATGAGAGAAAAAATCTTCATGCCTTTACTGCTGAGCTTAAAACTCTAGAAGCTAAAGACTCAAAAACTCAAGGTGACTATGAAAGAATTGTAGAACTTTACAAAACTATTGCAGATGAAGAAAAACAGATTAAATCTGCTAAAAAGAGCATCAAAAAATCTAAAAAAGTTGAGTTTGTAAAAAGAGAAGCCATTAAGAAAATTATTACTGCATGGGTTGTTACTGTTCCAGCTGCAGCGATTCTAGCAGCTCTACTATTTTTCATGATTAAAGGAATTATGGTTTAGAGATCTGCTTCACTCTTGACACAGTTTCTACCGGAATCCTTTGCAAGATATAGAGCTTTGTCTGCTCTATCTATTACATCTTGCATATCTTCACCCTCTCTAACTAGAGAAACACCAAAACTTGATGTAATACTACCTACTATATCGATATCTAACTCTTCTATAGCCTTTCTAAGTTTCTCAGCGATAGATATCGCATGTATCATATCAGCAGTTGGCAATAAGACAAGAAACTCCTCCCCACCCCATCTGCAAACAACATCAACATTTCTTAGTGTTTTTAAAATAGTATGAGAGACCTGTACAAGAGTTTTATCACCAGCATTATGTCCATAGACATCATTGACTTTTTTAAAGTGATCGATATCTAGAAGTATAAGGGACATATCATTATGTCTTTGCACCATAGAAGTATATGATGAGAGATATAACTGATAAAACTTATGTCTATTATAGAGTCCTGTCAGTGCATCTGTAGATGCTATGGTTTCATACTCTATATTTTTATTTTCAAGCATCAAGTTTATTTCACTGAGCTCATCTTGATACTCTTTCATTAGCATAGCCCATTTAGAATAAGTTATAGATATTAACTCTTTTTGTGAAATAATCCCAGATAAGCTTCCATCGTCATCTACTACGATAACTCTTTTATAGTGCCTATCTTTTATAAAACTTAGCGCTTCTCTAACTGATGAATTTTTATGTATAGAATCAACTGGTGATGACATATGTTCTTCTATTTCTACATCTAATTCAGTCTTATTTTTAATAAGTCTCATAATATCTTTTGTTGTAAAAATACCTATCGGTTTTAAGTCTTCAACTACAACAACGTTATCGTAAAAGTTATTCACCATATCTTGAAGCAGAGACGCTATTCTCTCATGTCTAGTAACCCACTTCATTCTGCGACCTAATTTTAAAAAGTCTTGCAGACGATAATTATCCATTAGTGTATCCGGATCTATGTTACTTGTAATATCTGTATGAGTTACTAACCCATAAAGAGTGCTGTCCTCATTGATAACACAAATATATTCTATTGAATTATTCAAGTATTCTAACGTATCCAAAATATTTTTATTTTTGTTTATTGTTGGAATTCTTGATAATTGCAAGTTAGATAGAGGTATATTCATATCTACATCTTTAGCTTGTATATTTAATATATCTATAATACTCATAATATAAAAGTCATTGATATCAATCACTATTATATTTCTATGCTCATTTTCTAGCATCTTATTAATAGCTTCATTGAAAGTACTTTTAATATCAATAGAAACTACAGAAGTAGTAGCTATATCACTTATATTTGGAAACTTCATAAAACTCCTTATGTTACATCGAGGGCTTGTTGAATTTTTATAGCTTGTACGTGTTCTTTAACATCGTGAACACGAATCATTGTAGCACCATTTCTAATTGCTTCTAAATGCAAGGCAAGTGTTCCCGGCAATCTATCTTTAGTAAGAGACATAGATATCTTGTCTATCATCGACTTTCTAGATGCTCCAACTAAAAGTGGCTTTTTTAAAGTTAAAAAATGTTCTAGATGCTTTATNAGTTTTAAGTTATGTTCTAATGTCTTTCCAAAACCTATACCGATATCCAGAGTAATATCTTTTACTCCAAAACTCTCAGCTTTTTGAATTCTCTCTTCAAAAAAACTATATACATCACTAAGTATATTTTCATATTTCGGTGCTAACTGCATAGTCCGAGGTGTTCCTTGCATATGCATGATTATAGCACGAGTATTATAGCTAGCACATAGTCTACAGATTTCATCATTTGCCAATCCTTTTATGTCATTGACAACTTTAAAACCACTATCTAGTGCTTGTTCTACAACCAATGGCTCATAACTATCTATACTAAAGTCGACTTTCTCATATAATTTTAGTTTTTTAATAGTTTCAAGTATTGGTTTTACTCTCTCTAACTCTTCTCTTGCATCTACTGACATGGCATTTGGTGCTGATGATACTCCGCCAATATCTATAATATTTGCCCCATCTTCTATCATCTTCTCAATTGTGTCTACCACATCGCTATCTATAAATCTACTTCCTGAGAAAAAACTATCATCATTTGCATTTATAACACCCATGACCTCTATATTTTTACTCTTTTTTATATTTATAAAATCACTTAGTTTTTTAGCCAAAACTTTTAAACCGAATGGTTGTGCCAGTTCTTTTTTACTAAGACTCTTCAACTGCTTTGTTGTAGCTATTAAGATGCAGTTTACAGTAGGTGTCGCTGCAATTATAGTCCCTTTAGGAACAGCTAAATCTGCACCGATGGAGAGAGCATCTTGCTTTAAAAYATTTGCAGCACCRACATGCAGGTCTCTTATATAGATAATGTGGGTTTGAATTTTTGAAGCCAATATATTAACTCCACCACCATCTACACCCAACTCTTTAAAGTATCTAGCTGCTTCTATATTATTTGATAGTTTCTCAATTTGCATCTATAAAGCCCATAAGGATAAGAGCCAAAACACTCTGTGGTCTTGAGTTTAACTCCAGCAGTCTATATGCTTTATCAAAGTTATCTAACTGCTTTTGAGAGAGGATTAACATATCTACYACCGTAGCTCTGTGATAGAGTGCTTCTACAATACTCTTCGCTTCATTTTTTTTGATTCTTGCATTTGTTTTCAAAAATGAAAAGACTCCGTTATAGTCAAGTTTTGCAAGGTTCAGTTCACACTCATGTGACTTATGTGATGTTTGACCTTTAAGAATAGGGAGTCTTGAGCGAACGGTAGGAAGGAGATTTGATTTTGTTGGAGAGATAATAATAAACTCTATATTTCTTGGAGGCTCTTCTAAAACCTTTAAAAGAGAGTTTTGAGAGACTGCATTAAACTCTAATGCGCCGAGTATTATGTACTTAGTTTTAGACTCACTAATATAAGCTTCTGCTACGACTGCTTTTGCATGCTCAATTAGAAACTTCTCCTCTACAAACTCTACTACTCTGTTTGGTTTTAGTAACGATTTAAACCTTTCCACCTCAGCTTCAATATCGCTAGATATTAATATGTGACCTTTTACACTCTCACGATTTAACATCCACTTCTCCAAATATTGTAGCATTTAACGACGCATCAAAAAGTTTGTAAAGTTGTAAAAGTTTTATATCTATCATAGGGTCATATGATTTTAGTGTGAAAGCATTATGGTACTCTTCATCAAATATCCAAAAGTAACTATTATCTTTTCTTTTGGCAATATCAGATCTCTTATCATCACCYTTRCCTATGTACCAAAAGAAGTAGTCATCTTTATACGAAAGAGATATCATGTCTTCTACAACATCTATCATCTCTCCACCACTAACACTTTTATAATGAGGGTATAGACTATCCATGCTTACAATAGGTAARAGYGGTCTATCTAGACTCATCGCATTGATTGAGCATAAAATATATGTCTCGAACCATTTTCTTTTTTCATCAGTTATAAGGATAACGGTCTTCCCGTTTAAAATTTGTTCTAAAGCTAAAGATAGAGGGTTAGTCCAGTCAAATCTCTGCTCTTCCAACCAGCTAAGATATGCACCATCTTCTCTGATAACATCTAAGCTCCACTGTGCAAAATCTTGCATATACAGTTACTTATCTAACTCATATGCGTTATGTAGACTTCTAACAGCTAACTCAGCATATTTTTCATCTATAACCATAGAAACTTTTATCTCTGATGTTGAGATCATATTGATGTTGATATTGTTCTCAGCCATAGTTGTAAAAGCTTTTGCAGCCACACCCGTGTGTGACTTCATACCAACACCTACTACAGAAACTTTACAAATATCTTCATTATAAGAGTCTGCTTTAATATCTCCATTGTTCACAAATGAATCAACTACATTTTTTGCTTCACTTATATCACTGATAGGAACTGTAAAGTCTATATTTGTAGTACCGTCATGTGCTTTATTTTGAATAATCATATCAATATTCACATCACTAGTTGCTAGTTTATTAAATATTTCAGAGGCAATACCTGGTCTGTCATTAACTCCCATTAAAGATATACGAGCTTGATTTTTATCTAATGCTATTCCGCTTACTAATGGTTTTTCCATGATATTTTCTTCCTTTGTTATTAATGTTCCCTCTTCATGTGAGAAACTTGTTCTTGTTACTAGGTTTACATTTAATTTTTTTGCTAATTCTACAGAGCGATTTTGAAGCACTTTTGCGCCAAGAGAAGCTAACTCTAGCATCTCATCATAAGAGATTTTATCAAGCTTTTTCGCTTTGGGTTCTATACGAGGATCTGTTGTATAAATACCACTAACATCTGTAAATATTTCACATAGGTCTGCTTTTAGTGCTCCAGCAATTGCTACAGCACTAAGATCACTTCCCCCTCGACCAAGAGTTGTTACATTACCCTCTAAAGAAACACCTTGGAAACCTGCTACTACAATAATTTTACCCTCTTTTAGAGCCTTGTTCATTGTTGCTGGGTCGATCTCTTCAATACGTGCTTTAGTATGAAGAGAATCTGTAACTATCCCTGCTTTTCTACCAGTCATAGAAACTGCACTGTGTCCTATCTCGTTCAAAGCGATAGAGAGAAGTGAAGCCGTAACTCTCTCCCCTGAACTAAGAAGCATATCCATCTCAGCTTTTGCCGGAGTAGAAGAAAAATACTCGGCATAACCAACTAGCTTATTAGTCTCTCCACTCATCGCAGAGACAACAACAACAACATCATTTCCTGCTTTTTTTGTTTCACTTACACGATTTGCCACATTTTGAATGCGTTCTAAATCACCGACACTTGTTCCACCGAATTTTTGTACTATTAACATCTAAAGATAACCTTCATTTTTAAAGTGGTTTATAACAGTCTCATAAACCGCTTGTTTAAAAGAAGCACTAAGATTTAAAGCTTCTTCAACACCAACAAACTTATAATCACTAAATTCAGGATGAGCCGTATTAATATCTATCTTTGCACTTTTTTTTAGTTTTACTAAAAAATATTTCTGTTTTTGTCCCTTGTACGGCTTCATTTTCTTAGCTATCTTAGGAGGAAAGTCATATGAAATCCATTCTGGGTACTCAGCAACAATTTTTACTTTGTCAGTGCCTATCTCTTCTTCAAGCTCACGAAAAAGTGCCTCATGCACTTCTTCACCCTCGTCAATACCACCTTGAGGAAACTGCCATATATCAGTTAAATCATTTCTCTGTGCTATAAAAATCTCTTTTTTTTGAGGATAATTATTTGAAACAATAATCATCGCAACATTAGGACGATACAAATCTTTTTTGTTCATTAAAACACCTAAATTAGTATAATCGCGATTATACTAAAGATGCTATTAAAACAAGTTAAACTAAATCGTAGCTCTCTGCACTCTTTGGCTCACCGTATAAGTAACCCTGTATATAGTCCACCCCTAGTTCTCTTATTTTATCATCTAGCTCTTGTGTACTAACAAACTCTGCAATTGTTTTTATATTTGCATTTTTTGCAAACGACAGCAACGCCTTTATCATGTACTCAACATTTTTATCTATATTTAGTTTTTCTATTAAAGAACCATCTAGTTTTATATAGTCGATATTTAGCTTGATAATATTTGTGAAGTTAGAGTATCCTGAACCAAAGTCATCTATCGAGACTTTACAGTTATACTGTTTTAACATAAGTATAAAATCTTCTATAATTTCATAGTCTTCAATATCTTCAGACTCTACAATCTCAAATGTTATTCCATCCCCACCATACTTTTCAAGTCTATTTCTTATATAGCCTTGCATACTCTGGGAACTTATATTCTCATAGGTGATGTTTATAGATATATCTGTTTTCTTCTTAGCATAGATATTAAATACTTTTTGCATCATCTGCCTTGTAAAAAACTCAAAAGTATTATCCTGTTTTGCAGAGTCTAAAAAGTAGTACGGAGTTACTATCTCACCTGTATCAGTCAGTAGTCTAGCAAGTGCTTCATACTTCAGTACAGAGTTATCTCTTACATCTATAATTGGTTGGAAATAAGGAATTATATTACCACTATGGAGCGCTTTTTTATAAACTCTTAGTCTATTTAGTGTTGATTTTTGAATCTCTAGTGTAGTCTGATTATTTTTATATATAATCAGATTCTTTCTAGCCATAATGGCCTCTTGAAGCACTATATCAGCTTGATTAAATATATTTAATAGTTCTTTATTCATTGTCGTGTGCCAATTGTTTAAGTTGATCTTTCGCATTATCACCTTGCTTGAGTTCTACGTTAAGCCCAAGTGATTTAAGT
>NVRL01000069.1 GCA_002732645.1 Sulfurimonas sp.
CCCAAGTAATCGCTGATGAGAAACTTGGATAAAGGAATATATGCCACATTCTAAATGGTTGATGTAAATCAGCCAGTGTAAACACTAAGAAAAGATTAATAAATACGAACGCTGCTATAGCAATTGGTAATCTTAAGTTTTTTACTGAATCAGGATGTGTTCTAAGAAGTAAGAACAACATAAAGATAAGACCAGTACCAATACTTTTTGCCCACATATTAACCGTAACTAACCAAGGCCAAACTATACCAGGTAAAGCTACATCTAAAGTAACTACAGCATTTGTTGCTGCTAATATTTCATGTGCTGCCATTAGTGGTGTCCTCCTACTGGAAGTGTTTTAATTTCTCCGAACAAGTTATGTCCTTCGCCTCTAAAAGATGCAAGTGGGTTAAGATTAACATTACCAGCATTCGTATAGAAATGATGAGGGTTTGTTCCCTTTTCAGGTTTACGAACTTGTATATTTCCTTGATTAACTTGAATATACTTAGAGATATTCGAGCTGGCATCATCTAAGTCACCAAAGATATTTGCTTGTACAGGACATGCAACAACACAAGCAGGCATCATTGAAGAAGCAATACGGTGTGCACAATAAGTACATTTATCAGCAGTTTGTGTTTGAGGGTCTATATAGATTGCTCCATAAGGACAAGCCATAACACAACCTGCACAACCGATACAACGTTCTTTATCAATGTTTACTATTCCATTATCAAGATAATGAAGAGCAGATACTGGACAAATTCTCTCACATGGAGCATTTTCACAGTGGTTACATCTTAAAGGTGTAAAAGTTCTCTTTGTCTCTGGGAAAGTTCCCACATCTACATACTTTACACGTAATCTCCATGTACTAAGTGGAACTTCATTCTCCACTTTACATGCGATCTCACATCCTTTACATCCCATACACAGATGCAAATCAACTAGGAAACCTAATTGCATATATTCTCCTTTAGCCTTCTTTTAATGGCAAATTTAAGATTTATAACTATGACTAATACATTTAAAAAGAAGCCCTTATAGTCGTAAACTAGGCTCTTTTAGTAAGAAAAATAATATCAAAGTAACCTTAAATTTGTTATAAAGACGTGATAATATTTTGATAAAGATTTAGAGTTGAGTAATTTGGGTAATAAGTAAAGACWATYWMWMMWWWAWAKWYTYWRWWARWMWTRTYYKKRYMCAATTTATATTAACTGAGTTATATATAATGGATCATGATGACGAAAAAGCACAATATACTGATTGTTGATGATAATACAAAAAATATACAGCTTGCTGCTACTGTTTTAAAATCAACCGATTTATATAATATATTTTTTTCTACTAGTGGCGAAAAGGCCATAGAACAACTTAAACTACGAAATTACTCTCTTATACTTTTAGATATAAATATGCCTGGATTAAACGGCTATGAAACTGCTTCTATAATTAAGAAGAACCCTAGCACAAGACATATACCAATAATTTTTCTTAGTGCCAATGCAAATAAAGACAGTATTCGAAAAGGTTTTGAATATGGCGGTGAAGACTACATAACAAAACCATTTGATGAACTTGAACTTATTCACCGTGTTAAAACGCATGTTGATCTATTCAGTGCAAAAGAAGAACTTCTTCAAGAAGTCAATGAGACGAAAACTCTTCTTAATCAGTATAAACTAGCTGTTGATGCGGCTTCTTCTGTTTCAAAAGCAGACTTAGATGGAAACATAACATATGTAAACGATAAGTTCTGTGAACTGAGTAAATACTCAAAAGAAGAACTTATTGGTAAAAATCACAGAATCTTTAGAAGCCCTGATATTGGTGATGAGATATATAAAGATATGTGGGACACTATAGCAAATAAAGGAACATGGAATGGTCTAGTAAAAAATGTAGCAAAAGATGGAAGTAACTACTATTTTGAAGCTACAATTATTCCTATAGTTAACTATAACAATGACATAGTAGAGTATATAAGTATTAGAACAGATATCACAAAAGAGATGGAACTGCAAAATGATATAGTTGCTACTCAAGAAGAGGTTTTACATACACTTGGTGAACTTGGAGAGTGGAGATCAAAAGAAACAGGCGATCACGTCAATAGGGTTTCGTTGATCTCTGAACTTTTAGCCAAAGAGTATGGATGCACAAATGATAATGTAGCACTTTTAAAAATGGCATCTCCAATGCACGATATAGGGAAAGTAGTTATACCGGATGCTATTCTTTTAAAACCAGACAAACTAACAGATGAAGAGTTTGAGACTATGAAAAAGCATACTACTTTTGGATGGGAAATATTCAATAAATCAAAACACCAACTACTACAAACGGCAGCTCTTATCTCCTACCAGCATCATGAGAAATGGGATGGAACAGGCTATCCTAGAGGTCTTAGTGGTGAAGGTATTCACATCTTTGGTAGAATTACAGCTATTGCTGATGTCTTTGACGCTCTTACTAATGATAGAGTATATAAAAAAGCTTGGAGTGTTGAAGAGACTATAGAATATATCATATCTCAAAAAGGCACTGCATTTGAGCCCAAATTAGTTGATTTACTTATAGAAAATTTAGATGAAATATTAAAAATAAAATACAAATATAACAAATAATGCAAAAAAAAATATCTGCTGCTATTATGATTATTCTTGTCCTAGTTGTATCTGTTCTTATAATGATAATACCTACCTTCTCTACAAAAGGTATTTCACGGATCTCCCTTCATAAAGAGTTTGAACTCCCACTTGTTTTAAATGACGACAAAGATATAAAACTTCTATTTTTTGGCTATGCAGGGTGTGCAGATATATGTACACCAAGAATGCAAGACATAAGCACTCTTTACAAATCACTCAGTGATGAAAAAACTAAAARRRWASRWWWARMSWWWYWWGMTRWATYRASTMMWARTSRKAMMWSTMTWMMAAAWAGATTTGCTCACTTTTTTAATAAAGACTTCAAGGGAATATATTTAGACGAAACTATTTTAAGAGACTATACAAAAGTCTTTAGTGTATATTTTTCAAAATCTCTTCTAGATAAAACAGAGTATGATCATACTGCAAACTTATACCTTATAAAAAGAAGCAAAAATAAAAAAGAGATAAGATATATATATAATTCTTATCCATATGATTTCAAACAAATAAAATCTGACATAGAGGGATTACTCCATGAATAGTTTATTAAAAGTCTTTTTTTTAGACAGCACTTTTTCTTCTGATATGAAAAAAGAGTATGCACGTGCTGATGGCTTTATGCTAAAACTGGTATTTATGCATTGGGTTATTGTATCGACCATAACTGCTTACTTATTTGATGCTTATCTGCTTGGATTTATTGGTGGAGGAACTCTTTTTGGTATAACTTATGTCGCATACAAATCATTTGCAGGAACTCAAACATATAGATATGTTTTGGCACTAGTTCTTATGACCTTTTCTATTGTAATGATTCAACAAAGCCTTGGTCGGATAGAGATGCACTTTCATTTATTTGGTGCCCTATCCTTTTTAGTAATATACAGAGATCACAAAGTTATTACTCTAGCATCTATATTTACAATACTCCATCACCTAATCTTTAACTACTTACAGCAATACAATGTAACTATATTTGATACTCCTATTGTTATCTTTAATTATGGTTGTGGCTTTGATATAGTTTTACTTCATGGCGCGTTTGTTATATTTGAGTGGTTCGTTGTAGCAAATATTGTTTTTTACATGAGCAGAACACATCAAGAACTTCACAGAACAAAAGAGGCCTTAGAATCTGTCAACAAAAATCTAGAAAGCATGGTAGAGATAAGAACTATAGAGTTAAAACAGGCAAAAGAGGAAGCTGATTCTGCTAACAATATGAAGTCAGAGTTTCTAGCTAATATGTCTCATGAAATCAGAACACCCATGAACGCTATCATAGGCTTTACCGACCTTCTTCAAAAGAGCGTAAAAGATACCACAAACCAAAACTATGTAAAATCAGTACAAGATAGTTCTAGAATACTGCTTGCTATTATTAATGATATTTTAGACCTATCAAAAGTTGAAGCAGGAAAACTGGAGATTCAAAATATTGCTACAGATATAAGAGCAGTAGGAGATGAGATAAAAAATGTTTTTTATCATAAAGCAAAATCAAAAGCTCTTGAGCTTAATATACATGTTGATGACTCAGTTCCAAGTTCTTTGATGCTAGATGAAGTAAGAATAAGACAAATCCTTCTTAATCTAATCAGTAATGCTATTAAATTTRCACCCGAAGGCTTTGTAAATCTAAATATTTTCAGCTCTTCAATTCAAGATAAAAATAATATCAATCTAACTATAGAAGTTCAAGATAGTGGAATAGGTATGAACGCTTCTGAGCAAGAAAAAATGTTTGAAGCATTTTCACAGCATACAAACCAAAGTAACAAAGAGTATGGTGGAACAGGTCTTGGTTTAGCCATTACAAAACAGCTTGTAAATTTGATGGGTGGTGAAATTAGTGTTAAAAGTACGAAAGATAGCGGATCAACTTTTAGAATAAAACTATCAAATATTGAAATCGCACAAAACATACCAGCAGCTAAACTAAGACTAAATCAAAAAGTTATATTTGAAAAAGCAACTATACTTATTGCAGATGATATTGAACTCAACAGAAAACTAATTATTGAGTATTTAAAAGATGSACSRYTTASRATYRWAGAWGYTKWWRRYRRWMMASMWKYTRWAGWWATTKYARAASMSMAWNAATATMRACYTKWWAMYWMYKKAWWTAAARWTGMYWWWKWARAWKRSWATARMKKYTACAAATGAGATTAAAGAGTTTAAAAATATTCCAATAATTGCTATCACTGCGTCTGTAATTTTTAATGTACATAATACAGAGCACAATATCTTTGACAATTTTTTACACAAACCTCTTAAAAAAGATACTCTGCTGATTGCTATGTCAGACTACTTAAAATCTGAGATTCAGATAATTGAAAATGACATTGCAATAACTCAAATCCACACGACAGATATCTCTTTAGATAGTTATCCGTCTTTAAAGGAACTTCTTTTAGAAGCAAAAATAGCCGGGGATATAGAGATAATACAACAGTTTGCCAATCAACTTGAAGCATATGCAAAAAAAGACAATATAGATAGTTTTAGAAATATTTCAAATAAGCTATCTGCTGCTGTAGATAGCTTTGATATTGGTGAGTGTGAAGTTCTACTAAATATGTTTAAGAGTTAAAATCATTTTCCAAATGAATTAGTGTCAAATCATCATTAAACTCGTAGTTTTGCAGTGATTTTTCTGTGTACTCAATCAAAGCTGGGTTGTCTATTAAATTTCTAKGTATGAAGTGTTTTTCGTCTTTATATTTATGTTCGACAAGCCCATCGCTATAGAGTAAAATAGATTTCCACTCGGAGATATCTATACTAGTAACTTCTGGCTTCTCAGAAAACTCCATAAAGGGAAGGTTATTCGCTTTTACCCTCAAAATCTCTTCACTGTTTTTAATCTTAAATGGATACATTCCACCTGAAACATATGAGAGTGATTTACTATTTGGAGAGATCATTATCATGGTATATGACAACTGTTCAAGCTCACCTAGAAATGTTTTAATTGTAGGAAATAGCTTTTTACACAACCTATCCAACCCACCTTTTTCTTTTATAAGTTGCTTTATAGTAGCAGATACGGCAAAAACAGTCAGAGCAGGAGAGACACCATGTCCCTGCCCATCAAGAAGATATATAAAGATAGAACCATCATCACGCTTAAAAATCGAGTAAAAATCACCACTTAGAATATCTGAGGGATGATATATAATCTTACAAATATCAGACTCTAACTCGTTAATAATCCCAGCTTCAAGCTTTTCACGTGCAATATTTTGCTGAAAATTATCATATTCACGAAGTACTTCAACCTTATTGTTTAACTCTCTCAACTCAGTAATATCATGACGAATAGAGATATATTCAAGTATAATTCCTTCTTTACTAATAATCGGATAAATTGCTGCTTCTACAATGTACTTAGTACCATTTTTTCTAATATTGTGAACTATCCCACGCCAAATTTTCTTTGCTTGAATAGTGTCCCATAGTTCTTTGAAAATTTCAGGTGGAGTATTTGGATTTCTTAAGATAGAGTGTGGTTTTCCTAGAAGTTCCATTAAGGAATAGCCAGAAATTTCAACAAACTTATTATTTGCATAAGTGATAGTACCTAAAAGATCTGACTTAGACACGATATTTGTCTCATCAACAATATACCTATACTGTTCTAATATGTTTGACTCGCAATCTTGCATTAGTAATCTTCTTATTTATATAATTATTATTCTATAATTAAAAATTATAACTAATAAAAAATCTAAAGTCAAATTATATTATTTATTCTTATTCTTTTCTTACTAGTCCTCGTCGTCCTCTTCATCTTCTGCTTCTTCTTCCAAGCAGTCCATACCATCTGAGTGATCTTGTACATGTGCCCCATAAGTGTAAGTAAGGTCTCCGCCCATTTTACCTTGATATAAAACACCACCAGCAATAATAGCTACTAAGACTATTGCAAATATTTCTGCTTTATAATTTTGTTTAAAACACCCATAAAATTTAATAACTGCTGCTATCCCCATAGCTATAGCCAAGTAGAGCCCAAGTTGCTTATGTTGTAGTAATAGTTGTTTCCCCTCTCCAGAAAGAAGTATATAGACCTCTCCCGCGTCATCTTTACCTGTAAAGAAAGCAACTATAATAAATATGGCTGCAAAAATCATAAAACGAGATGATATTTTTGACATAAGTTCACTTGGCTTATATAARTAAGCYAAACCTAATACTAGGGAGATAATTGGAAGTGCTACTGCGAAATGAGCGGCTGCTGGATGTAACATGTAATACCTTTACTTTAAATTTGTAAAGGTATTTTACACTTTATTTTATAGTTTTTTCTTATGAAATAGAATTACTTAGCAAGTCTTACTCTTACTGACTGCTCGTGAGCTGTCAGACCTTCAGTTTTGGCTATAAGTGCACATGCTTCGCCTATCTCATTTATAGCTTTATTTGAAAAAGAAATAATTGAAGTCTTTTTCATAAAATTTTCAACTCCAAGAGGAGAATAAAATTTTGCTGTTCCACCAGTAGGAAGAGTATGGTTTGGTCCAGCTACATAGTCACCTATTGCCTCAGGAGTGTTATGACCTAAGAAAATTGCGCCAGCATGTTTTATGAATGGTAGAAATTCAAATGCATTATCAGTAGCTATCTCTAGATGTTCAGGAGCTATTTCATTCATCAATTTTATTGCTTCATCCATATCAGCTGTAACGATAATCGCTCCACGCTCTTCTATAGACTTTCTAGCTATCTCTTCACGCGGTAATTTTACAAGCCAGTTTTCTATCTCGATTTTTACCTCATCCGCTAGCTTTTGTGATGGAGTTATTAAAATTGAACTTGCCATCTCATCATGTTCTGCCTGAGAGAGCATATCAACAGCTAGGTGATTAGCATTAGCACTATCATCAGCTAAGATTCCTATCTCACTTGGTCCTGCGATCATATCAATATTTACATCACCAAATACCATTTTTTTTGCAGTTGCAACAAAAATATTTCCCGGTCCAGTAATAACATCAACTTTAGGAATAGTTTGTGTTCCATAAGCCATAGCAGCGATTGCACTTGCTCCACCGACTTTATAAACTTCACTTACACCACAAAGGTGACAAGCAGCAAGAAGAAGTTCATTTGGCTCATTATCAGGTGTTGGTGTACAGACAACTATATTTTCAACTCCTGCAACCTGAGCAGGAATAACATTCATAAGAAGTGAAGATGGATAAGCTGCTTTTCCGCCAGGTATATAAAGACCTGCACTATCTACTGCAGTTACTTTTTGACCTAAAATAGTTCCATTATCTTCCGTATCAAACCAAGATTTAGGTTTTTGTTTTTCATGGTAAACTTTAATTCTGTCATATGATAGGTGCAAAGCACTTTTTAGTTTAGCATCTATGTTATCATATGCTTTACTCATTGACTCAGTTGATATTTTAAGATCTTCATCACTCTGAGGTGTCCAGTTAYCAAACTTTGATATATGTTGTTTTAAAGCACTATTTTTGTCAGTTTTAATCTCATTTATAATATTTCCAACAATTGTACTAACCTGTGCTATATCCGTTTTTCCTCTTTGTAAAAGTTCATTGAAACTCTCAGTAAAATCAGGATTATTGGTATCTGTAAATATCATTATTTTTTTCCGTTCCTAATCATATTATTAAATTCTTCTTTTACAATTTCAATCGCTTTTAAAAAGTCTTCAGCTTCTACAGCACCCATGATAGGTTGGAACATCGGTTCTCCGCTTGGAAGTAAAAACCAAATAGCCGGAGTTCCCGGTTGCCAAAGTTCTTTTGGCATATAGTCATTCTCATCGCTGTATGAGATCACTGAGACAAAGTCTTTGTTAAGAGCTTCAACAACTCTTTTATCTTTTAAAGTACCATTGTCTAATATCACACAAAACTTACATGAATGTCTCGAAGAGATAAAAAGCATAGGCTTGACAAATCTTGTAGCTTCTTTTATACCGACATGATAATCTTTAGCCCATTTAATCTCAGATGCCATAACTGTAGTAGCAAACAGAAGTGTTAAGTATATTAATATTTTACGCATGTTTTTTTACCTTTTTAAGAAGTTCATTTGCGCACTCTAACGCGCTTTTTTTCGTAACATCTATAACTATATCAGCAAGAGCAAGATACTCTGGTCGACGTTCATTATAAAGTTCCTCAGCCTTTTTCAAATCACTAAGCAGTGGTCTCTTTTTAAGTTTTCTCTCTGCATTTGGATGATTTCTGATTCGTTTTATAATTTTATCAAAAGGAGAGTCTAAAAGGACAACAGTACCTATATCTTTAAGATTTTTTTGTTTATAAAACCCACCACCCGTTGAAATGAGAGTATTTTTAACGCTTGACTTAAGCCATAAAGCCACATCGCGCTCTAGTTTTCTAAAGTAGGCTTCTCCCTCTTCTTCAAATATTTTTTTAATTCTTTTGTTTTCCATACTCTCGATTAAGTCATCAGTATCTATAGCAATATACTCAGAGTGTTTAATAACTTCACGAGCTACACTACCCTTACCTACTCCCATAAATCCTATTAAGATGATATTTTTCATTATATTCCTAGTTTATTGTAAAAGCACTCATATCAAAATCTGGTTTAGTTTTTTTAATTTTCCTATATATTAGAACTGGTGCAATAACATTATATTGTAAAATCACCATACTAGCAATAAAACTTATCGCTGATATACTTAAAAGTGACGGAATATAGAAGGTAAATATAAAACCTACTAAAGATGCAATAAAAAGAGCAAACTGCGCTCTTGCCAAATTTTTATTTATCATCTCATTCATCGTTGGAATAGTCATATAGCCCATAGCATTAAGGTGAAACCATACAAGAAATGGAATGATTTTATAAAGCATTCCTATCATAATAGAGAGTATAAATCCACCACCAAGTAAAATAGCAACCATAACTATGTACTCGTTTTTAAAGTACTCATCAAATATCCAAAGAAATGCACCAAGAGTCAGAGATAGACTTGCTACTCTCCAGTACCATACAGTCACATCACTAATAGGACGACGACGAGCAGTAAGCTTTCTCCATACAGTTGTAGAAAATGCCCAAAAGAAAAGAGCAATCCATGATTTTCCAATAATTGAGTAAGACTCTGCATACACATTTGTAAATAGCCATATAAGTAAACCTATACTTATCAGTAAAACAACTCTTTTTTTACAAAACTGCTTAAATCTTGGTGCAACGTAAAACATAGGTAAAACTTGAAATGTTACGCCAATAATCAAGATACCTGCAAAGCCAAATACTCCCCATACGCTGTGAACATTAGCAACCATATTTCTATACTCTGCAAAATCATTATCTATATATGTATAGAGTAAAAAAAGTCCCATAAGAACTGTAAATGATGCAAAAATTAGACTAACACTCATTGCTTTTACAGTAGGGTTAAAGTTCTTTACTTTTGCTATTGCCATAGCAATCACCACTATCATCATCGTAAAACCCGCACTTAGAAGAGCTAAGGCGACTGTGTTAGACAGTGCTACATCATGCATTAAACCAAAGAGCATAAAAGCTGTACCTATCACTAAAAACATGTATGCTATTTTCGTAACTATATCAACTTTTGGAATTCTAACACCTGCTAAAACGGGTAGCATCTGAGTTAAAGACCCAAGCATAATAAAACCTAAAAAGCCTATAGTCAATGCGTGTGTAATTACAATAGAGTCAAGTGAGTACCTACTCATCAGAGTAGAAGCATCACTAAAAAGGATTAAAAAACCGGCGATTATTGCAAAGATAGGTGCTGTTATGTAGAACCTAAGTGGTGCTGATATCGGTGGAGCTTGATCTATTGATAAACCATTAAGCTCCATAATTAACTCCGAAAAATCTATTCAACAATCATAGACTCCATCATGTCAACTATTCTTGGTGATTCTGCACTTAAGTGTTGCTGTGCCATAGTATATAGCATCTGCTCTTCTTTCATATTATGCTGTTGCATTAAGATCATAAGAGTTTCAGATAGACCAAAGAACTTATCTTTGTTTCCAGCTTCTAAAGCTTCACCCATCTGTTTTACAAGATTTCTCATTTGAGCATGTTCGTGTCTCATCATTGCAGTAGGACCCTCAGTCATTCCTGTTTTAGTCTCAAACTCAGCAAACATTACTCTCTCTTCCATTTGGAAGTGTCTCTCAGTTGCGTTTGCAAACTCTTCATATTCACTCTTAGCATTTGCTAAAGATCCACTTGCTTTTGCTTCCATAGATGCAAAAAATTCGTCGCATCTACTATGATCTGCTGTTAAATATTCTTTGATTGTACTCATTAATGTATACCTTGATTAAATAATTTTTGTATTATATTCAAATAAGATAAATCTTTAGTTATCGTATATCAAGGAGCATGAGTATAATGAACCCCTAAAGTAGAACCAGTAAATCTTTCTTTGAGTCTTAAAAACTGGAAGAAGCAATTTTTAGAAAACATGTCACTTGCCTTTGATAAAAGTACTGTAGTAAAAGAGTATAAAGATGATAGTGGAAATAAATATGCAGTTGACTGGAGAAGTGCAACGGATACTGCACTAGAAGATTTAAGTTATAAAACATCTTTTACATTTAACGCTCACAATCAAAACTTAACACAAACTCAAGTAAAACCTTTAATGAAGGGTACTTTTTACTGTATTTTTATCAATTTTTAGATACCCTAAGTAAAGATAGATATTAAAATATTATATATTGGATTTTAAATGCTTATAGATGGACATGGTCGCGAAGTCAATTATCTTCGTATATC
>NVRL01000070.1 GCA_002732645.1 Sulfurimonas sp.
ACTATTACAATTACAGGTACAAATGATCAGCCTATGGTTGATACAGTTGTTGAAGGTGTTGCAGATAGTATTTACGAATCTTTTGACAGCACTGATGAGAGAGGTAAAGATGACACTAAAGAAGATGTTACTACATTATTTGAGAGTACTTTAACAGCAACAGACGATGATGACAATGATACTCATACATTTCACCTTGTAGAGKGAAGTGTAATGATTGACAATATGCCTTCGACTACAGTTATGTTAGGACAAACAGGTGGTGATGCCCTTGGACTTGATAATTGGGGTGTAGGTATTGACAGTCATACTCGTGAATTAACACTTGACAATGGTATGGTTATTACTACATCTTCAGATGCTAAAGCCTTACATCAATACGATCATGAAGCAGGTCATATCGGTGAAGGTGTCGGTGACAAAGATGGAAGCGGAATTAATGTTGGTGAGACTATTACAGTCTCAATGGCCGGTGGTTTTGCAACATCTGCTACATTTGGATTTGATGGACTTGGAGATCACTTCCGTCCAGATAGCGATCAACAAGCAAAAGCTACATGGATTGCATACAACAACGGTGTAGAAGTTGCAAGTGGTGAAGTAGMCTCAGCGACTAACTTCGTAACAATAGATGCTGGAGTTCCTTTTGACAGTGTAGAGTTYAGTACAGATTCAAGCTCTGGTTCAAATTGGGAACTTAGATATGTAGAAGCTGAAGTTATTCCTCTTGATGTAATCATCGATGAAAATGGTGAGTACGATGTAGAAGGTAACTTTAACTATCTTGCAGCCGGTGAGACTGCAACAGTTACATTTAACTACTATGCTGATGATCAAAGAGGTTTTACAACTGAGGGAGATGCAAATAATGAAGCGTCTATATCTGAAGTGAAAACTGTCTCTGTAACTATTACAGGTACAAACGATCAACCAGTTATAGAATCAGTTACAACTGACAATATTATAGAACCAAATTTGACAAGTCCATTGAATTTATTATTTGGTCCGGATGCTCCTGAATTTCCAGAGGATTCTCTTATTTCAGGACAGTTAAATGAAGTTGTTCAAGATGATGATGTTACTGATACATATACGTTTGTAGAGCAAGGAAGTTATACTCTTGGTCAATGGGCACCTGTATATGCAAATGTTTCAGATACTAATACTGATAGTGTAATTAATTCAGATACTTATTTAAAAGTCAATGCTGATGGAAGCTACCAAGTATTTAATGCAGATTTCAATAAACTTGGAGCAGGTGAGAATGTAACTGTTAGCTTTGATGTTCAAGTTACGGATGGTACAAATGATGCAAATGGTGAATCTGGAGTGTCTGAAGCCAAAACTGTTACATTTACAGTTTTTGGAACGAATGACCAACCTGAAGCACGTGATGTAAGAATGTATAATATAAAAGAAGCTCTAGGGGATAATACAAACAGTGTCTATGGAGACTTCAAAGGTCGTGATGAAGATAGTAATGATTCTCTTACCTATGCTGTTATAAGTAYGGATAGAAATGAATCTGTTGATGATATTGTAGGACGTGATGGTTATGAAAGAGTTTACAACGTTCTATATGATGGTGATGGAAATGGTGCTTATGAGGGTAATGTTGATATCGCTGTAAAATTACCTGACGGTGTACTTTTAAGTGATATAGATATTACAGGTATTAAAGTAATTGGCGGACAATTTGTTCTAGACGGAGATTTTAATGCCTTACCAAAAGGTACACATCTAGTTGTTAAATTTTTATACAATGCGACTGATGACTCTGGTGTTGGTGCAGGTAATGCATATGATGAAAGTTCAGTAAGTGATTTAGGTATGGTTACTCTTAGAGTAGCTGGTACAGAAGATGCCGCTGTTATCACTGCACATAATGGACAAGATGCCGGACAAGTTACAGAAGATGGAATCACAGCAGCACAAGGACACTTAGAAATTACAGACTTAGATGCAGGACAAGCTGAATTTGCTGTAATAGATGGTAGTGCAGGTGTGACAGGTTATGGTACGTTTACAGTAGACGCAGCTGGATATTGGAGATATGTATTAGACGACGATGCTTCACAAAAACTTGCTGATGGACAAAAAGTAACTGAGACATATACTGTTTGGTCTGAAGATGGACAAGATCATCAAGATATTGAGATTACCATTACTGGTGATAATGATGGTCCTACCCTTGCACTTACAGATGTTACTGGAGCTGTGACAGAAGATGCAGCAACTACCTTAACAGACACAGGTGATATAGCATTTACAGATGTAGACTTAATGGATACTCATTCAGTAAATGTTGTTCCTACTTCTGGTGGAACACTTGGAACATTGACAGCAGGTGTTAGTGAAGGTGTAGATGCCGACAATGGAATTGTTACTTGGAACTATACAGTAGCAAATGCAGATGTTCAGTACTTAGGAGAAGGTGAGACTAAACTTGAGACATTTGATGTGACTCTTTCTGACGGTGAAGGTGGAACTAGTACTCAAACAGTTACTGTTACTATCACAGGTACTGATGATGCACCACATGTTACCACTTCTAGTGTAATTAGTGGTATTGAGATGGGAAGTGCAACGTTTACATATACAAACGATGCAGATATGTCGATTCCAGATGCTTATAGACATGGTAGTGGTTCTAATCGCCATACTCATGAAGGACAAGTTGTCTCTACTATTGTAGTAGCAGATAGTGCAACTATCTCAGATTTAAATGTAAATTTAACATTAACTCATAGTTGGGATAGTGACTTAGATATTTATCTAATTGCTCCAGATGGGACTCGTGTCGAGTTAACTACTGACAATGGTTGGCGTTATGATAATTATACAGACACTACTTTTGATGATGAAGCAAGCACAAGTATTACTATTGGATCAGCTCCATTTACAGGTACATTTAGACCAGAAGGTGATCTCTCTGATTTTGATGGCATGGACATGCAAGGTACATGGACACTAGAAATTAGTGATGATGAGAGAGGGGATACAGGAACATTGAAAGAGTGGTCATTGGAGATTACTGCTGATACCGGTGCTCCTACACTAACATACGATCAAGTATTAGAGATCAAGGATGTTGATGGTGGTAGTATAGATGTAGCTGCTCTTGCTGCAAGTCTTGGTCAAGACTCTGTTGATAAAATTGAGTTAAGTGGTAGAACAGAGTTAGATATGTCTATAGCTGATGTTTTAGACATTACAGATGGAGATAATGAGTTACTTATTACTTCTGATGGAGGTAATAATGATATTATTACTCTAGCTGCAAATATCACTGAAGTTGCAGATCAAACAGGAGTTCCAACTGGTTTTACTACTTATGAAGGTGGCACAGGACTAGATTCAATTCTTCTTACTATAGAAGATAATATTACAGTTGAGTACTAATAGAACTTAGTATTTATCTTTTACATATTCCCACGCTTTAATTGCGTGGGAATTTATCAACAAATATTGTAAACATGTTACATTTTATCTCTCAAAAGTAAATCTAACAACTTTTTCATAAAAAATAAAAACTCCCAAAACCTCTTAATATAGGCTTTTAAATTTAAAACTTTAAAATATATTAAATTTATAACTTAAGTATAGTACTAAAGTACTATATACAAAAAGTTATCACATTTGCTAGTATATATATAAATAGGAGGTCACCAAAATGTCTACTGCTAAAGTTATAGGGAAAGTTCAAGTTTCTCTAGGTAATGTTAAGATAGTTGACGCAGAGGGGAAACTGCGTGAGATTAATTATGAAGACTTTTTGTACGAAGGTGAACAACTCTATAGTGACAATCCAAATGCACTCTTTCAGATTAAGTATTTAAACCTATCCGAAGCTACAGTATATGAAGGTGTATTTAAAGTTCTTGCTAATGGTTCTGTGATATCTGGACTTGATGGAAATGAAAATCTTTTTGGCAATGATATTGAGTTTTTAGATACTGCAGCCGGTGAACAAGGTAAAGGTTCTAGTTCTGCATTTTTAGAAGAGTTGAGTTCAGAAACATCATCACAACTGCTTCAATTAGATAGAGGTACAGACGATAGTGGATTTGGTGTTGGAATTACAAATGTTCAAAGCGACTCTGAAGATATTACAGATCAGACTCCTCCAGTTATTACGTCTACGAACACTATTATATATGATGAAAATAGTACATCTTCTGTTATTCAAGTAAAAGCTGAAGATACCAGTGCTGTTACATTTAGCATAGAAGCAGGACTTGATAGTTCCCTTTTTACTATTGACCCGATAAGTGGTGTAATTACTTTTAATAGCTCTCCTGATTATGAAACACCGCAAGACTTAGGTTTAGACAATGAGTACAACATAAGTGTGACTGTTACAGATGCTCATGGGAATTTGACGACTCAACTTCTCTCTATAAATGTAAACAATCTAAATGATAATGTCCCTGTAACAGAGAGTGGTACAAACAGTGCCATAGAAGATGGAGTTTCTATAAGTGGACAACTTGTTGGCTCAGATGCTGATGGAGATGCTATTGTTTTTATTCAGACATCTGATGTTGCTGAGGGAACATTGAAGTTCTCTCCTGATGGAAGTTATGCTTTTGCTGTAGGAGATGATTTTCAAGACCTGGCACTTGGTGAGACTAGAGAAGTGACTTTTACTTTTAAAGTGGTAGAGTCACAGACCTCAGAGGCTTTTGAAAGTGCCCATGAGTCAATAGTCACCATAACTGTAACAGGGGCTAATGACGCACCTACAGTTGTTTCAGAACTTACGTCTGTTGTACGTGGTGAAGATGCAGGCTGGATAAAACTAAATGTACTAGCTAATGATTATGATGTCGATTCAAATCACAATAATCAAAATGTAGAGATCTCGGCATACAGTACAGAGTTTTTAAGCAGTAGTGTAGCTAGCTTGGAATCCAGTGACTTTAGACTGGATAATTTACTTGTGTATCGTGACAGAGATGATACGAAGTTAGACTTTTTACGCTTTAAACCAAACGCATCTTTTGATAAGCTAGCAACCGGTGATGAAGTAGAATTAAAAGTGCATTATACGGTTACAGATGATTTAGGTGCTAGCAGTGATGGATATGCTTTAGTAACAGTAGTCGGTACAAATGATGCACCTATAGTAAAAGTGGATTATGCTAGAGTTACTGAAAATGAAAGCTTCACTGTAGATGTTTTAGCTAATGATACTGATAAAGACCACAATGATAATTCTAGTAACTTCTCTTTAGATAGTGTTGATAAGTTTATGATTAAAGATTCAAACGGTAATTGGGTCTCTTTAGATGCTAATGCTATAGATGCAACTATTGTTGCAAATAAACTAGAAGTTGATTTAGGTAGTTATTTTGACTATTTAACTCAAGGTGAAACTATAAAAGTCCGCATCTANTACTCTATGAGTGATGATGAAGGTCTAGYCAACACAAACAGTAAAAACTATGTTAATTTAACTATNAAAGGCACAAATGATCAACCTGAAGTAAGTGATATAGATGCAGCAAATGGAAGTATTGAATATGAATCAGATACAGGACTAAATAGCTTTATAGGAACTATCCCAAATGCACAAGACCTAGATACAGGTGCTACACATTTATATGAAGTAGTAGCTAGAAGTGTTGAGATAAATGGTGTTGAAGCTCCTGAAGTGTTAGTTAGCATCTATGAGAATCTAATCACTAAAGAGTGGGAGTATAAAATAGAGGGAGATTTTAACTACCTTGCAAAAGATGAAAAAGCAACAGTAACTTTTCAATATGTAGCCGATGATCAAACTAATGATTCCTATGGAGAGTCAAATATATCAGATAGTGCAACTGTTACACTTATTATTACTGGAACAAATGAAATACCTGTAGCAAACAATGAAATAATTACTATAATGGATAACGTTGCAGTAAGTTATACACCTGATAATGCAACTGAATTAGGCTTATCTGTAACAGCTTCTTATGATGGCAAAGAAGACCCTTCGTATCTATATAGCTCAACAGATTGGGGTGTGATAATTGGAGGTAAAGATGATGGTTCTATGAGCGATGGTGAAAGCTTAATCTTTAACTTTAATGGGGATGTTGAGAAAACAACATTTAACTTAAGTGATTGGTATGGTAGTAATGATACACAAGATAGTGCAAATGACAATAGTAAAGGTGATGCTAAAGATGATACTGAGAATAAAGATGATAGTAAAGGTGAAAGTAAAGCAGGAAACGRTGCCCATTCAGATGATTTAATATGGGTAGCATATGATTCAGATGGTAATAGTGTTAACGATATATATAATGGACGTGGATCTACATTCTCTATTGACAGTACTTCAATAGCGGGACTGAACAATATAAGTAAAGTTGAGATTACGGCATACGATGATGATGATAGTTTTAAAATAGCTTCTATCGATACTAACGAGTTTACAGTCGTGAGTACTTTAAGTTCATTTATTATAGATGATGCCAGTCTACTAGCCAACGATACAGATGCAGATGGTAATATACTCTCTATTGAACTTGTTGATGGAAATTCTAATATAGTTGCAACAGGAGATCTGTTCTCAAACAGTACTGTAATAGGAGAAGTTACTATTGATGCTAATGGAGATATTCAAGTCACTCCAGATGCCAGTTATCAAGCCACCTCAGATGCTGAGATTACATTTGACTATATAGTAGTTGATGAACATGGTCAAGGAAGTGAAGTAGCTACCGCAACTATCAATCTAAAATCTAATACAGTAGAAAATACTGCCTATGATTCTGTTGAAGATAATGTACTGATAATTGATACCGGTACAACACTCGATTTATCTAATGTTTCAGATATAAGTATCATTCAACTTAATGGTAATGCAACTCTTCACGGTAGTGATGCTTTATTGGGTATTACTGCGAGTGATGTAATAGAGTCAAGCGATGACGGTATGTTGATTATAAACTCACTTGATGATGGGGCAGACAATGGAGTAGCTATTGATTCAGGTTCRTTNNNTSRARSAGMNTNARYWKTAGTNATTRATGGMMMWGAWTANTKCTCNATATKYWGRYGCWGRWGCAACTTTACTTGTTGAGATAGATATTCCAATAGATGTAGATTAGTAATTATATATTTGGAGGTTTTTATGAATCATTGTTTAATGAGTTGGATCAGAGATAATGGTGGTTATGTTCATCCTAATATATACATAGATACCAAAGTTGTAGATAGTATATCTTATCGTTCAATGCATTGTAAAAACAACTTAGAAATTTCTCGTGATACAAGATTAACAAAAATACCTCATAGCTTAATTATTTCAAATGAATTATTTGATGATATTCCAAATATAGATAAATGGATAGATTATACAAAAAATGAAAATTCAACTTTTAAACTAATTATGGTCTTGTTATATGAGACTGTTAAAGGTGAGGGTAGTTTCTATTATCCATATATTAAAACACTACCTGAGTATGATGCATTTGAAAATCATCCTATATATATTCATTATAAAGATAGTGAAGCCTTTAAATCACTGAAGCCCTTGTCTGTGAAGTTTACAGATGTTGTAGAGTCTAAATCTAAAGAGCTTAAAAGGTTTATAAATCTAATTTTATCATGTCATGAAAAGCAGAATATTTTTTCTAAAAATATCTCTTTGGAAGAGTTGAAGAAAATGATAATATGGAGTTACTTAATAAAAGTAACAAGAACATGGGGAAGTAAGCTTATACCATTTAATGATACTTTTAATCATGAYAATAATTCAAATATATTTTTAAAGACTATAGATAAAGGTGAAAAATTTTATGAATTTAAAGCTGATAGACAATTTTTAAAAAAGCATGATTATGACTATGAGATATTTATTAATTATGGTCATTATGATCTGATGACTATGCAAACCGAATATGATTTTATAGCTCCAAGTAGAATTAACTATCTTCGTATACCATTGACATTTAATTCAAAAGATAGTTTTGAGAAGCTAAAAATAGAAGAGATYAATARATGYGAYTTTAATCCAAGAAGAATTTTGCTCTCAAATGCAGGACCTTCAAAAAATCTCTTAGCTATCATGAGGATTCTTTCTCTTGAAAAAGATGAATATGAAAAAGTTATTAAAAAAGAAGAAGAAAACAGATATCAAGATGTTATAAATAATAACAATGAATTGAGAACCACGAGAATGCTTCTAAAGATGATATTGGAGTTGAAAAAATCTATGTATACTCTTGATANTATGAATGATTTACATATGCTTATGACTAAMCTTAATGCTAAAGAAAAATTGTCACATACTGATATTATAATTAAAAATATATGTGTAGTTAAAACAAAAGAACACAATATAATAGATGATGCTTTAAACTGGATAAGTGATAGGTTACTAAAGCTTATAAAAGAACAAGCTAATAAATAGTACTAAAGTACTATTTACAAAGCATAGTTGTTTTGGTTAGTATATGTGAAAAAGATAGAGGTGTTCTATGAAAAATGAAGAGGTATTACATCAGCTTATTCTTGACAAAGAAGAATTTCTATCTTCTAGTACTACCTTAGACCTATCAAATGTAGAAGAAATCACTACTACAGAAGTTGTTAATTTTGCTAGGCAAGAACAAGCATTAGAAACTCTTACTGAGTTAAACATTATAAGTGAATCGGATAGTTTACAGATTGTATACGAAGGTGATCATAGTGATGTTAGTATTGCATACGCTTCTGTAGAACAGACAATAAACATAGAAACCATTACTGATATTCAAGTTAGTGTTGACTCAACACTATTAGTTGACATACCAACCGTCATAGATGATATTATAAGTGAGTCTTGATAGTACTTTTATCTAAATTGTAATGCTAGTGAGATTCTGTCTGACACACCGGCTTTGTCAAATATATGGCGGATATGCCCCTTAACCGTCGATAGAGCAATCTTTTGCTGTTGAGCTATCTCTTTGTTAGAGTAACCATCTGCAATCATTAGAGCTATGTCTTTTTCTTTTTGAGTAAGAAGATGTAAAAATTTGGGTTCACTCTTGTCAATAGTCTGAACATATTTGTTGATTACGAAATTAGTTAAGTCTGTAAATAGCCAACGATAACCATTCTCTACACCTTTTAGCATAGTTAGTAGATTTTCTTTTGCTATATAAGAGTTCTCATAACCTTTTATACCTTTTATTAAAAGCTGAGCAGCATGGTGAACTTCAGGTAGAGAATGAAATAATAAGATTGTAGCATTATGATAAGGTTCTAGTTTTAAGAGTGAATCATTAATATCAGAAATACTTAATTCATCAAGCATAATGATAACACTTTCTTCTGTATTGCTTAAATAGTTGATAAGAGTATCAAAACAGTCAATAGAGATAGTTAGATACTTACCAAAAAGAGCATTTTGCCAATGCTTTTTTATAGAAGTCATATTAGTAAATAAAATAATCTTCTTCATTTTATCTCTCACTTAATACATTTTCTCTCGCACGGAGTATAGGTTTTAGAATGTAGTCAAGTACAGTTTTTTTACCTGTAATAATATCTACATCAGCAGTCATTCCGACTATAACATTTAACTTTTTATCTTCATCTCCTAAATAATTTTTATCTGTTTTTATACGAACAAGATAGTAACTTTGTTTGTCAATTTCATCAACAATTGTACCAGCACTAATATGTGTCAAAGTCCCTCGAAGTGAACCGTATATAGCAAAATCATAAGCAGAAAACTTTACAATTGCCCTCTGTCCAGGATATAAAAATGCGATATCCGCAGGTCTTATTTTAGCTTCAACCAACAAGTTGTCTTGGGTTGGTACTATCTCTATTATATCCATTCCCGGCTTAACAACGCCACCAACAGTATTTACCAAAAGTTGTTTTATTGTTCCTGTTACCGGTGATCTAACAAAAGTTCTTTGCACTTTGTCTTCTCTGGCAATATTTGTTCTTTTTATCCTAGACATCTCTGCTTTTGCTTCATTGTAGGCTTCTTTAGCCGCATTGCGAAACTCTAGTCGTACTTCTCTTATATTGTCTTTTTGCTCTTCTAAAATAGAGATCAGACGAGGAATTGAAAGTTCAATCGCACTCATTTCTCCTTGAATAGTGCTTTGTTGTCTTTGAAGTTGTAAATATTCAACTTCCGAGACTATCCCTTTTTTAACTAGGGGCCTATTTAAAGCTACTTCTCTTGAGATGAGTTCATAGTTTTTTGTAAGTTGGATAAGTTTTGCCTGAGCCTCTTTTAGCTCATTCCTTTTTTGATTTAGACGTCGTTTATAAATCATAATATTATTGTCTAACTGCTCTTTGTTAGTTCTGTAAAATGAAAACTCATGTTTAATTAGCTCAGGAGAGTTTTTTCTTATTTTTTTAGAAACAGAAAATGCATTTCCTGTTGATTCAGCTAAAAGGCGAATTGTTTTTGCCTGTAATTCGTTGTATCTAAGTTGAGACTCTATAAACATACTTGCAAAGTTAGTATCATCGATTTTTATAAGAATAGCCCCTTTTTTAACCTGTTCACCTTCTTTTACAAGAATCTCACTGACTATACCACCTTCAAGATTTTGAATGACTTGTATTTTGTTGGATGGTATGATTTTTCCTTGACCACGGGTTAGAGCATCTATCTTCGCATAATATGCCCAAGTTATAAGCCAGATAATGGCAAACATACCTATCCACAGAAGCATTTTAGTCTTTAGATTATTTTGCATAAGCATTGCAGAACTCAGTGAGTTCATGTACTCTAAATCATCTTCATCTTTTACAGAGAGTTTTTTTATATCTTTTTTGTCGTAGGAGTAATCTACAAATTTATCTTTGAGGCTCATGATACAGCCTTTTTAGGTCTGCTAAGCTGCTCTATTACATTTGCTCTTGTATCATCTAAAACAACTTTTCCCTGAGCTAATAGTATTAGTCTATCTGTAAGCGGAAGTAGATTGTTTTTATGAGATATTAGTATCATTGTTTTGTTGATTTTATAGTGTTTCATAGCTCGTATGAAATGTCCTTCATGAGTACTATCCATGGAGTTTGTAGGTTCATCAAGTAAAATAATAGGAGATGGATGTATGAAAGCTCTAGCTATAGATATAGACTGTTTTTGACCACCAGAGAGACCATCGCCTCTCTCTCCAACAGGCATATCAAATCCCATTGGATGAATATTGACAAAGTGGTCTAGTCCACTTAGTTTAGCAACATGCAGTATCTCTTGATCATTGGCATCTGGAGCACGTAGAATAATATTATCTTTTAGTGTCCCTTTAAAAAGAACTACATCTTGAGGTACGTAAGATATATTTT
>NVRL01000071.1 GCA_002732645.1 Sulfurimonas sp.
GACATATCGGCGTTATTGAGCAAAAAAATTGGCGTATTGTTGCCATATATAGAAATAGAAAACTTTTAATGCCTTCTCGAAGAAGAATGATACAACCAAATGATTTGCTTGTTCTAGTCGGTGAACCGGCAGTTCTGAAATCAGTATATAGAGCTATTAAAAGAGAGCTTGGTCAATTTCCTGAACCTTTTGGATCAAATATATATCTATATGTAGATATGAATCTTGTCGATTTAGGAACTATTCAAGAGCTTATCAGAAGAGCTGTTTTTGCTCATAAAAAGTTCAAACATGATCTTATAATTAAGGTAGTAAATCCTAGTAGTATAGAAACCCTTCAGTATATAAAAGAGTTTAGAGATAAGAATGTAATCGTTGACATAGAGTATAAATCAACTGATTTAAGAAGCACATTTTACAATGATATAAAGGCTTATCATATTGGGCTTGTTATAGTTTCCTCAGAGATGTTTGCAAATCATTACACTAGAAAAACTCTATATGAATCACATGTTCCTGTATTAAAACTCTCTGATAGATCCTTCTCAAGTGTTAAAGATGCTGCTATTATACTAAGTGATAACCGTGATTTAGAGAAAATATCTGCTACTATATTTGATATTTCTGAACAGATGGGATTTAACTTAGAAATTTATAACTATATGAATGAGCACCAAGATGAAAAAGAGCAGGTAATAGAGCATTATTATAACCTAGCAACGATTTTTTCTAAGAGTATTAAGGTTATAAAAGAGAACCAAAATCCGATTAGAACACTTAGACAAAAAGATAATTTTGTACATATTTTACCTTTTACGTATAAGCTGACGAAGAGACGTATCTATTCATTATTATCAACAGATAGCGAAAAACTTTATTATAAACTAGATAATTATCACCAAATATTTATCCCTGTTCAGCTCTAGGGCAGTGATTTAGCTTTATTTTACCATTTTTTAAGTATTATATATTCAATTATTTAATTAAAAATTTTGGACACATAATGCAAGTAAACATACCCCTTAAAAAAGTCGTTGATAACTCATATAATATTACTATAGATACACTTGATAAAACTCATTTTGATACAAAAGTAGCGATAGTTACAAACCCAAAAGTTGCTGGTCTGCATCTGGCATATTTGCTTAGTAAAATCAGTGCAAAAGAACTCTACATAATTACAGTTCCAGATGGAGAAGAATATAAAAACCAAGAGAGCATAAACACTATCTTAGAATCTCTATTTAATCATCGTTTTAACCGTAAGTCAATGCTTATAGCATTTGGTGGCGGGGTTATAGGTGATATGACCGGTTATGCAGCGAGCATCTACCAAAGAGGGATTGATTTTGTTCAGATACCTACAACTCTACTTTCTCAAGTAGATGCAAGTGTTGGTGGAAAAACAGGTATGAATAATTCTTATGGAAAGAACCTTGTGGGGGCTTTTCATCAGCCAAAAGCTGTTTATATTGACCCATTCTTTTTAACTACACTTCCTGCTCGTGAGTTTGGTGCCGGTGTTGCAGAGATTGTTAAAATGGCTGTTACATTTAATAGAAAGTTCTTTGAGTTTTTAGAAAATGCCGATTTGAATAACCCGGAAGTGCTTCAAGAAGCTATAAAGCAGGCAGTAGCGACAAAAGCAGATGTAGTGGCTAAAGATGAAAAAGAACATGGGATAAGAGCTGCTCTTAACTATGGACATACTTTTGGACATGTTATAGAAAATGAGACAAATTACAAAAGATTTTTACATGGTGAAGCTGTTGCAATAGGTATGGTTATGGCGAATGAGACAGCAGTAAGTATGAAGTTGATGAGTAAAGATGAAGCTTCAAGAGTAAAAAATCTGCTAGAGAAGTATGATCTACCGACATCATACAGTGTTCAAAGCAGCGATAGCTTTTATGAGACATTTTTCTTAGATAAAAAGAGTTCAGATACTACCATAACGTTTATTATTCCAGTTGGTTTGGGTGATGTAAGTATTACAGACAGTGTAGATAAACAAATAGTCATCTCTGTCCTGAATCAGTTTGGAGATGCATAAATGAAGAAAATACTTTTTATATTTTTTATATTTGCATCTCTGTTATATGCTCAGATTGAAGAGGATAAGGCAACACTAAGTGAAGCAGAATTATCAGAACTTGCAGTTGAACAAGAGAAACAAAGAACTAGTAGAATCTCTGATTACCTTAGAACATTACAGCAGCTGGAAGATGAGATATCAAAAGAGAAGGTTTGGACTAAAAGTTATGCTTCTTATTTGACTTCACTTGACGTTAGAAACTCTCTTAAAAAGATTAAAACACGCATAAAGTATCTTCAAAAAAAAAGAAAAAAGACTCTAAGTCAACAAGATGAATTGAATGCCCTCGTATCGAAAGAGAAAATTTTAACTTCTCAGATAGAGAAACTAAAAGAAAAAGATAGTGCCCCATTTTCAAAAATAATTACTCCTTCTGTTATTGAAGATAAGCCAAATATTACAAATCCATTTGATATTTTTACCGGTATCTCTATTATTAAGACACTTGATTCTGATTATAATGACTATATAAAAAGAAAAGAGGAGTTAACAGAACTAATAGCTCTTTTAGAAAAAGAGAAAAATATCTATAAAAAGATTGCACAACTAGATATAAATAAAGAGTATGTAAAAGATTCCGAGATAAAAACAAAACAGATGGAGAGATTTGAGACAGCATTGGAAACTATGACTGTTGCAGCAGAGGTTTATCAAAAAAGATTAGAAATTATAGAGATAAACATAAATAAAGATATTGAAGTTCAGCTTATTAAGCTCGCTAAAATTGGTGTAGTTGTTCTTATAGTATTTTTTATATTTTTCCTGCTTAAGCTCTTTGTTAAAAAGTATATTACAGATAATGAACGATTTTATATGGCAAATAAAATCATCACTTTTATCAATGTTACACTCATTATTTTAATTGTATTTTTCAATTATATAGAAAATGTTAGTTATCTTGTAACAATACTAGGTTTTGCATCTGCGGGTATCGCCATTGCTATGAAAGATTGGTTTATGAGTATGCTTGGATGGCTTGTCATCGTTATTGGTGGAAGTATTCATGTCGGTGATAGAATAAGAGTAGATATGGACGGTATGAAATATGTTGGAGATGTTATGGATATCTCGTTACTCCGTATTACTATACTTGAAGATATTACATTAACATCAATTTTGAATAATAGAAGAGCAGGAAGAATTATTTTTGTGCCAAATAACTATGTTTTTACAAATATGATAGCAAATTATACGCACAGTTCTTTGAAAACTGTTTGGGACGGTGTTGCGATTACAATATCATTCGATTCAAACCATAAAAAAGCTATGCATCTTGCTAAGGAAGTAGTTAAGAAATATTCTAAAGGGTATACCGATATCACAAGAAAGCAGTTAAATAAACTTAGAAACCAGTATAGTCTTAAAAATACAAATGTTGAGCCAAGAATCTTTTCATTTATACAGCCTAACGGTATATCTATAGATTCGTGGTATTTGACAAATGCTTACGCAACACTAACCCTTAGAAGTGTTATCTCYGTTGAGATCGTTGATGCATTTAACGCTGAAGATGATATTACAATTGCATATCCAACTCAAAAATTACATATTCAAGATGACAGAACAAAGCCACCTTTTGATACTAATGAGGTTGTGTAAGTGAAGAAAAAAGTATACTTTAAAACTTTTGGCTGTAGAACAAATCTTTATGATTCTCAGGTGATGATGAGTGCTTTAAAAGATTATGACATAACACAAGACGAGTCCGAAGCAGATGCTGTTGTTATAAATTCATGCACAGTTACAAATGGAGCAGATTCTCATGTTAGATCGTATATCTCTCATGTAGAAAAAACGATGGATGCTAAAGTTTTTTTAACTGGTTGTGGAGCACATACAAAAGGAGAGAGCCTTCTTGAGTCAGGAAGAGTTCATGGAGTGTTTGGTCAAAGCGAGAAACTAAAGATAGATACTCTTCTATCTTTAGAGAAACCTTTTTATGATCCAGGTGATTTAAATCATATAGATGATGCTGTGGTTGATGACTTTATAGGTAAGAGTAGGGCATTTATAAAAATCCAAGAAGGCTGTAGTTTTCGTTGTTCTTACTGCATTATTCCATTTGTACGTGGGGATGCAAGAAGTATGGATGAGGAACGTATACTTGAACAAATCACAAGACTTGCTCTTAATGGTTTTGGAGAGTTTATTTTAACCGGTACARATGTCGGTAGTTATGGACAAAAGACTGGTAGTTCTGTTGCAAAACTTATGAAAAGAATCTCACAAATTCGAGGGGTTAGACGTATCAGACTTGGTAGTGTTGAACCTATACAGATTGGTGATGAGTTTAAAGAGATACTGGGTGAGCCTTGGCTTGAGAAGCATCTTCATATTGCATTGCAACACACATCTCCTGAGATGCTTAAAATCATGAACAGAAGAAACGTCTACAAGCAAGATAGAGAACTCTTTGAATACTTGGCATCTAAAGGTTTTGCAATTGGAACTGACTTTATTACGGGTCATCCGGGGGAAACGGAAGAGCTTTGGGACGAAGCTGTAAGAAATGTAAGAGAGTTACCACTTACGCATCTACATGCTTTTACATACTCTAAGCGTGATGGAACTCCATCTGCATCGCTAAAACCAGAAGTGAATGGTAAAGTAGCAAAAAATAGATTACATGAGTTAGAAGCGATTATAAAAGAGAAAAATTTAGACTTTAGAAAGGCTTTTAGCGGTGAGCTTGAAGTTCTAATTGAGAGTCAAAAAGATTCACTATTTATCGGACACGATCAGCACTTCAACAAGATAGTAGTTGATTCAAAAGAAGATTTACTTGGCAACTGGGTAAATATTCAAAACTATGAAGTCAGAGGAGAATATAATCATGCCAAGCTCTAAAATGAACAGAATTTTACTATACGTTTCAGCATTTATAATTATTTCATTAGTCCTATTTGCGATACTTAGAGATAATGCATCTGATATTACTCTCTTTAATGCTCAAAGAATACTTGATAACCATAGTGTAAAAAGTGTTACGGTTACAAAAGATTATGTTTACTTGAAAACAGATAATGAATTTTATAAAATAGCTTCTTCTCAAGTATCTCCTAAAATGTTTGTAAACTATAAAGTAGAAATTGATTCTGGTTCTAGCATAATTATTTATATTTTATTTGGGGTTTTATTTCTTGGGCTTGGAACACTACTTCTTCGTTGGTGGCAAAAACGCTCACCACTTTTAGAAGGTGGTGGTATTCAAGGTGTGTCAAGATCAGATTTGACTCATAACACACCTGTTGAAGCTATCAAAAGTGATGTAAAGTTTAGTGATATCGGTGGCATTAGTGATGTTAAAATTGAGCTTGAAGAGATAATTGACTTTATGAAAAAGCCTGCACGATATAAAAATTTTGGTGCAAGAATGCCTCGTGGTGTACTTTTAATTGGTCCTCCCGGTGTCGGAAAAACCATGATTGCCAAAGCTGTAGCACATGAAGCTGGTGTCCCATTTTTCTATCAAAGTGGTGCTTCATTTGTTCAGATATATGTAGGTATGGGTGCAAAGAGAGTACATGAGCTTTTCCATGCTGCTAAAAATAATGCACCTTCTATAATCTTCATTGATGAGATAGACGCTGTTGGTAAGAAAAGAGATGGGCAGAGAAATGATGAGCGTGAAGCTACTCTAAATCAGCTTCTTACTGAGATGGATGGGTTTGAAAGTCAAAGCGGAATTATCGTTATTGCTGCTACAAATAAGGTAGATGTACTTGACTCGGCACTTCTTCGTGCAGGAAGATTTGATAGAAGAATATTTGTAGAACTTCCAACTAAAAGAGAGAGAGCTTCTATTCTAGAAAAATATCTTCACAAAGTCCCGCATGACTTAGATGTAATGGCAGTTGCAAATATGACTGTTGGCTTTAACGGAGCTTCTTTAGCTGCCCTTGTAAATGAAGCTGCACTTTTAGCTCTTAGACAAAATGATTTTCAAGTAAATATTGAACATTTTCATCAAGTAAAAGATAAGGTAATGTTTGGTAAGAAAAAACTTCAGATGCTAAGTGATAAGCAAAAAGAGTATAGAGTTACATATCAAGCTGCAAAAGCTATTACGGCAACTTACTTTGATCTTCCATTTGAAAAGTTGATGTTATCAAATGAAAAACTTACACCTAGTATAGACGAACCACTTATTAAATATGAGCTAGAATCAAGAGTTAAAATGCTTCTAGCGGGAATAGTTGCATCTGATATAAGATATGGTGAGCATGCAAGTAGTGCCAAAGGTGATTTAGATGAAGCAAAAGAGTTAGTTGATAAAATGCTTGAAGATTATGGAATGGGTTCCTCTCTGATATCTGTTGATAATGAGAGCAGGACTTTAATGAATAGGTTATACAATGAAACAAAACTATTCTTAGAGTCTATGGCTGCTGCAATGCAAGCAGTTGAAGATATTTTAAACGAGAGAGAAAGCATCACCAAGGCTGATGTAAAAAAAGAGATAGATGCAGTTCTTTAGCGGTTTTTCTCTTCAAAATGAGAGTTATCTTTTTAATGAGTATCTAAGTAGATCAGACTACTCTGTAGTTGGTTTTAGTTATGGTGCTATTAAAGCGTTTAACCATGTGAAGCAGCAGTTAGCATCTGGAAAAAGAATAGATACTTTGCAGCTGATTTCTCCTGTATTCTTTCAAAGAAATGCCAGTAAATTTAAGAAATTACAGATGCTGACATACACCAAGAATGAGCTGGCTTATATGAGTCAGTTTATGAATTCATGTTTCGATCCATATGAAAAAAAGATTGTAGAACATAATGAAACTACTATAGAAGAACTAGAAGAGTTACTATACTATGAGTGGGATTTAGAAGAGTTACAAGAGCTTGTAGACAAGGGTGTGAAGTTAGAAGTATATCTTGGAAAAAAAGATAAGATAATAGATGTGACAGGGGCAAAAGAGCTTTTTTTACAAGTAGCAACTGTAACATGCATAAAAGATGCAAACCATTTTTTACAAATAAATTAGCAAAAAAATAAATATACTAAGGAACGATATGAGCGAAATTAAAATAGGTGTAATAACAGCAAGTGATAGAGCGAGTAAGGGTATCTACGAAGACATCTCCGGTGTAGCGATTCAAGATACAATGAAGGACTATTTAACTAGTGAGTTTGAGATAGTATATAGATGTATACCAGATGAGCAGGATATTCTTGAAGATACTATGAAAGAGCTTTGTGATGAAGCAGGTTGTTGTTTAGTTGTAACAACTGGTGGAACGGGACCTGCACTTAGAGATGTTACTCCTGAAGCTACTGAGAATGTGTGTGAGAAGATGATGCCTGGCTTTGGTGAGTTAATGCGTCAAGTAAGTCTTCAGTATGTGCCTACAGCGATTCTTTCTCGTCAAACTGCTGGTATAAGAGGTAAGTCATTGATTATTAACTTACCTGGAAAACCAAAGTCTATTCGTGAGTGTTTAGATGCAGTATTCCCTGCTGTACCATACTGTATTGACCTACTTGAGGGTCCATTCATTGAGACTAATGAAAAAGTTATAAAAGCGTTTAGACCAAAAAGTAAATAAATAAGATTCTCTATTAAATAGAGAGTCYTATTCCTACAGGACAGTGATCTGAACCCTCTATGTAGTCTAAAATAAAAGCATCTTCTAGATTCTCTGCCAAATCCTCAGAGATAAAAAAGTAATCTATTCTCCATCCGACATTTTTTAATCTTGCAGATGAGCGGTAAGACCACCAACTATATCTATCAACTTCATCACCGTTTACGTATCTAAATGTATCAATATAACCATGATCTACTAATTTGTCTATCCACTCTCTTTCAATAGGTAAGAAACCTGATGTTTTAGAATTAGCTTTAGGATTTTTAAGGTCTATTTCTTTGTGTGCAGTATTTACGTCTCCACAGATAATTATAGATTTTCCGTCTTCACGTAGTTTCTCACAATAATTTAAAAAGTCATCGTAAAACTTCATCTTGTAAGCGAGTCTCTCTTCATCTTTTTGACCATTTGGGAAATATACATTAAATAAAACTATATCATCGTAGTGTGTTTCTACTATTCTCCCCTCACTCATAGTATCAATATCCAATCGAGTTGAATTATAGTCATTTTGCAGTGTACTCCATGTCATCGTGCCGCTATACCCTTTTTTTGTTGCAGAGTTGACTATGATATCTTGATACTCTTTGTTAAACATACCTTCGGGTATCTGTTCTTCAAGTGCTTTAATCTCTTGTAGACATAATATGTCTGGTTGACGTTCATCAATCCATTTAAGAGCTTCTTTATTCGCAATTGCACGAACACCATTAACGTTCCATGAGATTATTTCTATTGAGTCTGACATGTGGATTCCATTTGTGGGGTATATGTATTATCAAGAAGATTTTGATAATGTGAAAGTGTAGCCAAAGGAACTGAATTCCTTTGGTTTGTTATATAAAATCTACTTTAGTTACGTGGTGCTGTAGACCTAGTTCTTGTGAAGAACAACCAAGTGCAAGACCAATCATCTGCTGCATATGAAGAACTGGAAGTTGAATTTCACGACCTATAGCTTCTCCAGCACTCTTTGTTTGAGTATCAAGTTTTAAGTGACATAGTGGACATGGAGTTACCATCCAGTCAGCATTACCATCCATTGCTCCTGCAATTGCATTACCAGTTAAGATGGCAGCAGTTTTGGGAGCTTGTAGCTCTACATGGAAACCACAACACTTATTTTTTTCTTCATATTCAACTGTATTACCACCACAGGCAATAATTAAATCATCTAGTGAAGTAGGGCGATAAGCGCTTTCTTTAGTCTTCTTTGACTCATTATGAAGCTCTGATGGACGGATATTGTGACAACCATAAAATGGTGCAATATTAAACTGACTTAAAGGAGTCGTTACCATTTCAGCAATTTTATCAAGACCTATATCTTCAATGATAGCATATAAGAAGTGAATGATTTGGGAAGTACCTTTGTACTCTAAACCGACTTCTGCAAGCTTTTCATTTACTCTTGCTTTAAGATCAGCATTATTATCAAGACGGTGCTTTGTCATTGCTGTGTTTAATTGACATGTATTACAGATAGTTACCATAGTAAGTTCATGCTTTTCAGCGTAAGCAATATTTCTAGCGTTTAAAACCAGAGATAAAAAATCATCATAGTCTTGTAGGTGAGAAGCACCACAACATGAAGCTTCTGTAAGCTCTACTAGCTCTATATTTAATTTCTCAGCTATTGCTAGAGTTGACATCATCTGTTCTGGAGTACTTTGTTTAGCTGTACAACCAGTAAAAAGTGCATATTTTAATTTTTTCATATTTTTACTCCTAGAACTTTGCAGTTGATGATGACTTGATTAGTTTTTGAATCTCATCAAGATTATCAGATTTTGGCATATTCCAAGGCATAACAATTTTACCTTTTCTAAACATTTGTAGTGCTACAGGAATATGTTTAACGATTGCTGGGCCTTCAGAATAAAGAACCAATCCACCTTCATCAAGCATACCATGCTTAGCGATAGAATTTTTAAAACCTACTGCGTGACGGGTAGCTACATTTGAAGTTGCAACCCCCTCTTTAAAGAGCATTTGATGTAAGCTAGTTATCTTGTCAATAGGATTTACATCCTTAGGACAAACCTCTGCACACTCAAAACACTTAACACAGTCCCAAATACCCTGTTCTTCAGAATGAAGTTCCTGTAATCTTTCATCAAGTGCGTCGTCACGAACATCAGCTTCAAATCTATAAGCTTTCGCAAAAGCTGCAGGCCCTAAAAATCTTTCATTTACTTCTACTGCAGGACAAGCATAGTGACAAGCACCACACTGTATACATAAATCAGCTTCTAGTAATCTGTCCGCCTCTTCAGGTGTTACAATATGTTCATGCTCCGGATGTTCTTCAACATCAGAGATAAGGTATGGGTGGACAGCATCATGCTTCTCCCAGAAATCACCTTTATCAATAATCATATCTTTAATAGCACGCTTAGTGCTTAAGGGCTCGATAGTAAGTYCATTGCCAAAAAGCTCTATCATGTCAGTCATACTCTCTTTACAAGCAAGAGTTGAACGACCATTAACCTTTATGGCACAAGTTCCACAGATTCCATGACGACAACTGCGACGGTAAGAGAAACTACCATCATGATCCCATTTAATTCTATTTAATATATCTAAAACAACTTCTTCAGAAGTCACTTCCATATTATAATCTTCGTAATACGGAAGATAGTCTTCATCAGCATTAAAACGAAATACTTTGAAGTTCACTTTTTGTGTAGTTATGTTATTTGTACTCATAAGTTCTCCTTAGTATGTTCTTTCTTTTAGTTCATGTTTTCCAAGAGTAACATCCATATAATCTAGTTCGATGTTACCTTTTTCATCCATGTAAGCCATTGTGTGTTTTAGGAAGTTCTCATCATCACGAGATTCAAAATCTTCTCTATAGTGAGCACCACGACTCTCGTTTCTAGCTACAGCACTCTCAACGATAAATGCTGAGTAGTCAATCATATGCCCAAATTCAATAGCTTCTTGAAGCTCTGTGTTGAATACTTTTGATTTATCTTTGATACGAATATGTTTAAATCTTTGACGAAGTTCTTTAACTTTTGCGATAGCTATATCTAAAGTCTCTTTAGTTCTAAACGCACCAGCATTATCTGTCATACATTGCTGAAGTTCTTCTCTAAGACGAGGGACTGTCTCGTTACCATTATTAGTTAAAATAAAGTCGATCTCAGCTAAAGTAGTTTTTGCATCTTCCTCAGTTGCCGGACGAAGTTCAATGTTATCAATCTCTTCAACCATGGTCTTACCAACAAAGCGACCAAATAGTAAAGCCTCAAGAACTGAGTTTGCACCAAGACGGTTTGCACCGTGAACTGATACACAAGAACACTCACCAGCAGCATAGAAACCTTCAATGAATTCACTATTATTAAGACGAACATTACCAGCAATATTTACTGGGATACCACCCATAGAGTAGTGAGCTGTTGCAGATATAAGAATAGGTTCTTTTACCATATCAAGTCCCAAGAATGTAATAGCTAAATCACGAAGTTCAGGAAGTCTTTCCATAATTAGATCTTTT
>NVRL01000072.1 GCA_002732645.1 Sulfurimonas sp.
ACTCTTGCGTTGTAAATATAAAGCAGGTCTAAATTATTATGAGGATAAAACTTTTCATTTTTTTGTAATATACCGCCTTCTCCTCTGCCATATCCACCTATGAGTATCAATGCAGCAGTTTTCTCTTGCGAAAATATGTCTTTAAATACAAGTGATACTTCTTTTAAAACTATATTTAAAAACTCTTGAACCTCTTTGTTTGTATAGTAAGTTAGTTGTTGATTATTAAACAGCATAAGAATCCTTTATTAAAAAGCTTTCAAACAGATTGTATATTTCATCACAATGTATTTTAGGTCTAAACTTTTTATTGTAATTAGCTAACCCTTGCTCCCCCATTTTTTTAATTACTCTAGGGGTTTTAATAGATAAAGCTAAGAGTGAAGCTAGTTGAGTATCATCATTTGATGGAAATGTAAAACCGTTTTCTCCATCTTTTAGCCATTCACCGATACCACCTACATCTGTAGCTATAACAGCTTTAGCATATTTCATTGCTTCGAGCCCTACAAGGTTGAAAGTCTCCGGAGCACGACTTGGAACAACAACGGCATACGCATTTAAGTAAAAGTTGGCGAGTTCATCAGGTGCTACTTTACCGTGAAACTTAACTATTGAAGAGATTCCTAAAGCTTTTGTCATTTCTTCAAGTTCTGTCCTTTGTTTACCATCTCCGCAGATATCAAGTTTGACTTCTTCATGTTTAACTTGGCTAAAAGCTTTTAAAAGTGTGTCAACTCCTTTACCTCTTACAAGCTGTCCGACAAAAAGAAAGCTCTTTACATTTGAAGYGRTATTYTTAAACCCTATATYATTAGCAGGTTCTGAGAAAAGAGCAATTTTTGATATTTTATTCTCTATAAATCCGTGTAAAAGTAGATGCTTTTTCATATACTCTGAAGCCACAACCATGTGATTGAATTTTTTTAGTATATTCTGAACAGCTCTGACATTTGCAACTGTATTTATAGATATATATGGGAACTCTTTCTTTTTATTTATAAACCCAAGGCAACTATAACAGTTGGCGCCTATRGCCTTTGTACAGGTCTTATTCCCTAATGTTGTATATTTATGCTCACGAGGGCAAAAATGTTTATGATCATGGATAAAACCGACTACAGGTATCTCTACTTCTGATAGTTGCTTAAGTATTTCGATATCACTTACTTGATGTACAAATATAATATCAGGTCTTATACTACTAAGCTGTTCTTTTAGACTTGCCAAGACGGTAGAAAATGAWAATGCTTTAGAGTATTCATAATCTATTCTACTCTCTACATTGTAAAGAAGTATATTTTGGACATGATATCTTTTATTAAGTTCTTGTGCAGTTTGGTAGATATATGTCTCAGCACCTCCGCTAAAACTAGCTTCATCATTTATCCATAAGATTTTCATCACTTATCCTTTAATACATTATGATAAGTGTTACTCTTTTTATTGGAGATGAAAGTACTTTTTTTCATTACTATGTAATTATACTTACCAAGACCACCAATGTAAGATACATTATTTGTAGGTGTTAACTCTATAACTTTATGAAGTGATAAACACATCTTAAACTCCTCTTATTTTTTATAATATATACTATTTCATTGCAAATAAATTGCACTAGGCAATTAAATATTTTAACTCTTTAATACACTCTCTTGAACGTTTTACTACTAGTGATTGAAACAGCTCCATACTGTTTTTATAATTATCAATCACTCTTAGTGTAAACCTTTGAGTCTCTCCATCAAATCTTGAGTGTATAAACTTTACAAGTAGTGAATGTTTATATTTTTTGATAGATAGACGTAACGTATTATTATCTATTACAAGTTTTGAAATATCTCCATAACCATGTATCTCATTAAAAGAAACTGCTGATACTTTTATGTCAGCATTACTGCCTAGTGAGGCTAGTTGTGCTTTTAAAGGTTCTTTTAGTGTTACAGTTAACGATGCAGGGTATATTTTATTATGATGTTTAACATAGAGATCTTCTAAAATTACTCTATTTGTTTTAAAATCTATATTGTTTATTTTTGCACTTATGTCATAACCATATTTTTTTATCTGTATTGTTGTTTTAGAGCTTTCATTTATAGCTGCAAGTTGTAGAAGGTCTGTCTCAAATGTATAAAGTCCATCTTTAACTTCGACTAAAGTTGTTTTGTAGTTTACTTTTATTCCGCAATAGTAATTGATAAAGTTTAATTCTCTACGGTCATCCTTTATAATGTGTAAAAGTTTTGTAAGTATTTTGTTAAACTGAATCTCTATATTAGCGTTTTCATCAGCTTTTTCAAGAGCTGTAATAATAGGGTCTATATCATTTTTATTTTCATCTAAGATAATTCTTTCACAAATAAGTTTACGTTGTGCACCGACTTGTTTTATCGATTCATATTTTTTATTCATTCTATCTATAATTATGTCAAGGTGTTCCTGCGGTGTAAACGGTAAAAGTACTTGTATATATTGTTTTGAATAGTTACAATACACAATATCAGATCCTCTAAAAGAATCTATAATAAATTGTTCAATTTTTTTCGTTGCAATATTTTCAGGAATAAAAATATTTAATGAAGATATAGGGTAATCATATCTATTTGATCTATAYATTTCTCTAGAGTATGAATTTAGATAATCATGCCTGTTTGTTAATATAGTTATAAAACTATTTAGTTTTTTATAATCTTTCATAATAAACACCTTTTATTTTTTATTATTACTATTATATGAGAGGTAGTTGCAGAAATATTGCACAAAGAAAATAGTGCTATAGAGTAGGAATTTAGGCTATTCTATTAAAGTCATCTTCATATCTTACAATATCATCTTCTTCAAGATACTCCCCGATTTGGGCTTCTATCATTACAAGATCTATACGTCCTGGGTTTTCCAGTCTGTGCTTCTCTCCAGCTGGTATATATGTAGACTCATTTGCTTTGAGTAGTTTTATCCTTTTCCCTACTGTAACTCTAGCTGTACCGCTTACTATAATCCAATGCTCATTACGGTGAAAATGAGATTGTAAAGACAGACGTTTACCAGGACGAACTACTATCTTTTTAGTTTTATATGCTTGATTGTTTTCTAAAACAGTATAAGTTCCCCATGGTCTTGTAACTGTAGAAGGTGTTGTAGTAAGGTCACTATTGCGTTTCTCAAGTTCTTCAACAACTTTTTTAACACCTTGAGAGTAGCCTTTTGTAGTGATTAAGAGTGCATCTGGAGTATCTACTATTATTAAGTTGTCAACATTCAGGATTGCTATCATTCTGTTAGATGAGACTATACAGTTGTTATTTGATTCGATAGATATAATATTTTTATTATCTGTATCTATAAATGAACTATCGCAAATATCATCAAGAGAATCAAATGAACCCATATCATTCCATTTGGAAGATAAAGGAATCACCTTGAAGTTTGATTTGAGGTCTTCCATTAAAGCGTTATCTATACTAATAGATTCTACATTTTTAAGGCTTTGCTCAGAGATATAACACTCTTTATCAATCTTTTTAGCTTCATCAAAAGATGCTTTAACACTACTAAGCAGTTTAGGTATAACCCTTTTACACTCATCTAAAAAATGGGACACTTTAAAACAGTATATTCCTCCATTCCAAAGATAGTTGCCATTTTCTATAAATGACTCAGCAAGTTCTTTATTCGGTTTTTCTACAAATGATTTTACATTTTCACCATCATGAAATATGTACCCGAAGCCTGTTGAGGCAAAGGTTGCTTTAATACCAATGGCTACTATATTGTTTTTTTTAGCTAGAGCGATAGCTTTATTAATAGTTATCTCATACTCTTGTTGATCCTCTATAATATGATCAGAAGGTACAACACAGAGGATCTCATCATCTTTTGAGTTTAGAGCTGCCATGATTATAGCTGCTGCACTATTCTTYCCAACGCCTTCCCAAATATATTTGCTATCTACATCATCTATTTCATATAGATGGTCAAGAACCAGAAATTTTTGCGATATATTTGATATGACCATAATGCTATCGCTTATATTAATATTACGTATAACAGTCTTTTGAAACAGAGATTTATTACTGTTTAGTCTAACAAACTGTTTTGGCATTAAGGTACGACTCACAGGCCACATTCTCGTTCCACTACCACCACTTAGAATTACTGTTGTCATAATATTGTCCTATATTTTAATTTATGTTGTAGTCTATGATGTATATGTGCAGATAGTATGCACAATAGAGGTTCTAAGAGAGATAAATATTTAGTTTATCTCTCTTAGGTATTTAAGATACTTTGAYTAGTTGTGAAGTAAAAATAGGAGCTATCTCTGTTGTTTCTTCTTGAAGTTTTTCTTCAAGCTCTAAAACTACATTCCACATCTTGTAAAGTGAATCAGGGTTAAGTGATATAGAACTAATTCCTTCTTCTACTAGCATCTGTGTTATCTCAGGATAGTCTGATGGTGCTTGACCGCAGATKCCTATRTATTTGCCTTTTTTCTTTGAAGCTTCTATGACCATTTTTATCATTTTAATCACGGCTTCATTTCTYTCATCAAAAATATGAGCRATTTTTTCGCTATCTCTGTCTACTCCTAAAGTAAGTTGAGTAAGGTCGTTTGAACCGATTGAATAACCGTCAAAGACTTCTAAAAACTCCTCTGCTAAAATTACATTTGCTGGAATTTCGCACATAGCATATATCTCTAAACCATTTTTGCCCTGTATGAGACCTTGCTCATTCATGATTTCGATTACATTTTTACCCTCTTGAACAGTTCTGACAAATGGAAGCATGATTTTAACGTTGCTAAGCCCCATGTCATCTCGTACATTTTTAAGTGCTTGACACTCCCACTCAAAAGCGGGTTTGTATTCCTCAGCATAATATCTGCTTGCACCACGAAAGCCGATCATAGGGTTTTCTTCATCTTTTTCATAATCTTCTCCACCGACCATATGTTTGTACTCATTTGATTTAAAATCACTTGTTCTTACTATGACTGGTTTAGGATAAAATGCCGCGGCAATCATCGCTATACCTTCGCTGAGGTTATTGATGAAAAAATCTTTATAAGAGTCGTGACCTTCACATAAAGCATTTATTTTTTCTTCATCTTTTACAGGGTTATTTTGTTCTAGGTTATAAAGAGCCATCGGGTGAGCTTTAATAGCGTTGTTGATTATAAACTCCATTCTCGCAAGTCCGACTCCCTGATTTGGAAGTTTTGCAAATGAAAATGCTTTACTTGGATCACCGACATTCATAAAGATTTTTGTTTTTGGAGCTATTAAAGCACCCATATCTATCTCTTCTTTAGCAAACTCTAAGATGCCCTCATAAACATTTCCATCTTCACCCTCGGCACAGCATACTGTTACCTCTTGGTTGTTTTTTAAGACAGTTGTTGCATTGCTTGTACCGACTACGGCAGGAACACCTATCTCTCTTGCTACTATCGCAGCATGACAAGTTCTTCCTCCATTGTTAGTCACAATCGCAGATGCTTTTTTCATAATAGGTTCCCAGTCAGGGTCTGTAATTTGAGTTACCAAGACTTCACCTTCGTTAAAAAGATGAAACTGATCTACATTCTCTATGATTTTCACTTTTCCTGCACCGATTTTTTCTCCGACAGCTCTACCTTGAGTGATGATTTTTTTGTCATCTTCATCAGCAATAAGTCTAAATGTTGTCTGAGTATTCGAGTTGTTGTTACTTTGTACGGTCTCAGGACGAGCTTGAACTATGAAAATTTCTCCACTCTCACCATCTTTTGCCCACTCTATATCCATAGGTCTGTAACTTTTGGCTTGTTTGGAGTAGTGGTTTTCTATCTTCAACCCGATCTCTGCAAGATAAAGAACATCTTCATCACTTAAAGAAAAACTCTTTTGTTCCTCTTGTGTCGTGTCTACATTTTTTGTTCTTTGATCTGCATCGTATATAAGCTTTAATTTTTTACTTCCAAGTGTATGCTTAAGCACTTTTCTTTTGCCTTGTTTTAGAGTTGGTTTAAATACGCTGTATTCATCTGGATTTACAATCCCTCCGACTATATTTTCACCAAGTCCCCAGCTAGAGTTAATCATTATAAGATTCTCACTGCCGCTTTCTGTATCTATGGTAAACATGACACCGCTGCTTGCTTTGTCACTTCTTACCATTTTTTGAACACCTACTGAGAGTGCAACATCAAWATGGCTATAGTCTCTTGAGTGTCTATAGCTTATAGCTCTATCTGTAAAGAGTGAAGCATAACATTCATGTACTTTTTGGCACAACAACTCTACACCTTTTATATTTAGGTAAGTGTCTTGTTGACCTGCAAAAGAAGCATCTGGAAGGTCTTCAGCAGTAGCAGAAGAACGTACAGCAACATCTACATTATCAACATTGTAACGAGATGATAGTTCTATATATGCATCTTTTATTTCTTCTTGAATGCTTTTAGGAAAAGGTGTATCCATAATAAGGTCACGTACTTTTTGACCTTTTTGTTTTAACACCTCTATATCTTCTACATCTATATCTGTAAGAATATTTCTAATCTCAGCTTTTAGATTGTTTGTTTGCAAAAAGTTCCAGTAAGCTTCACTGGTGATTGCAAACCCAAACGGTACTTTTACACCTAAAGATGAGAGTGCTGTAATCATCTCCCCAAGGTTTGCATTTTTACCGCCAACATTTTGAATATCGTTTATTCCTAACTTGTCAAAAAAACTAATGCATCTCATGACTTATCCTTTACATTTTATWGTTACTATAAACAGTTTTAAGCTACTGCCCTATGTATATATTTCTCATCAAGTTTCTTCTCTTTAAGGTGTATAATAAATTTTGCAGAGAATGAAAAATGGTTATATCCTCTAATATATCTGTAGTGAATTGCTCTATTTGTAAACAAAGAAGCATAACTTTCATGAACTTTTTTATAAAGAAGATCAACTCCTTTTACATCTATATAGCTTTTTTCATTGATAGACTTTGCAGTGTCGCGTATAGCTGTGTCAAATTCATCAGGGTTATAATAGTTTGATAACTTGTCATAAGCTAAACTCAACTCACTTAGAATATCTTTTGGTATAGAAGTGTTTAAAATCAGCTCTCTGATCTCTTCACCTTTATGATTTAAAATTCTAGAATCATTAAGATTAGAATCACCAAGAATATTATTAATCTTATTTTTAAGATCATCTGTATGTAAGAATTCTAAATAAGCTTCATCATTTGTTGCAAAGCCATTAGGTACATGAACATCTACTAAAGTAAGATTGTTAGCAATCTCTATAGTGTTTGAATGTCTATTACCAACTTCGTTGATTTTTGTCTTATTTAAGTAATGAAGATATTTCATAACGAATCCTTTTTTCTATATTTATTTAAACATTATAAGAAGCTTGTGTGCAAAAACAATGCAGTTGAAATTTTATGATTTATGATATAAATTTATATCGGAGAAAATACCGATATAAATTAAAAGTATGTAGAGAAGACTAGGGGCGAATTATTACTTTAGATTCATCTGCATAAAGTTCATCTTGAGAATCCATTTTRTTGTAGATGTACCAGTCTTTGTTGCTAGAACCTTTACTATGTACCCATTTCATATAGTGATGGTAAGCATTTTTTATATTTACTCTCTCTATCGGATGGGCAAAGTTCGATGGGATTAAAAGAGCCCACGGTTTATTGTCTCCTGTAACGTAAGTTATTCCYGCWTCTACATCACTRACATCATCAAGTGTAGAAAAAAGTGATGTTGGTGCATATGAACTTGGTGCATAGTTTGGAAGATGAACTTCAATATTATCCATCACCACATAAGAGCCGTTTGCATCTTTTACTGCTCTTGTTACAACTATAAAAGGGTTATATGGTGGAGATGCTAACTCTGTAGCATTTTCCAAAGTAATWAAGAGCTCAAAAGTATCGCTATTTTCAAATGAGTTATGTTTATGTACATTTATAAAGTGCCCCAAGTAATCTTGTGCATCATCAAAAAGTTTTACAACAGTAGAGTTACCGTCTTCTAAAACATTATCAGAGATATCATATTTTGTACCTCCACTTACACTCATCTCTACTGAAGCTATGTTTGAGATAGGAATATCAAATAATAGTGCGAAACCATYTGTATATCCTGCACCGTAAGCTTGAACGGAACCGCTAAAGATTATGTCTTTTACTTTATGCTCGGCATCTTTTATCTCCTGAATGGAAAAAGAGATACTAAGATCATTCATGTCATAGTCACCTTCTCTTGGCCACATATCTTCAAAAAGAAGAGTCGCACTCGAATCACTACTAGGATAGTAACTGTTGTATACACGAGCTGCATCTTCAGGGTAAGCATCAAAAGCATCGTTTACTCCGTCATTGTCCGTATCTGTTTCTTCCGGTGCCAGTGAAAATCCACTTGACCCTGTTTGAACTTCAGTAGTATCACTAAGTGCACTCATGGGAGAAGATGAAATTGAAAATAGCACATCGTTAAAATCATGATCACAACTGTTATGCGTTCTTAAAATATCTTCAAAACCCATTAGCAGTATATTTCCAGGACCGACATTCTTCCAAAGTAGGGCGACATGTTTATGGTCTGGTACWTCTTTTGTAGATGAAGCGTCATATTCCAGATTTAGTGGTGACCAACTGCTAAATATCCAGTCTTTTTTACTACGTACACCATTACCGACTCCATTCCATCCGTTTGAGACTAAGAAAAACAGGACTTTTGTTCCGCTGCTTAACTCTCCAAGAGAAACAGACGTACCTAGTGTTAGATCACCCCCACTATGCAAAAATGATGTATTTGGAAAGAGTATTACTCCATTGTCTTTGAGCTCTTGAAGAGCATCTGGACGAGTACGATTTGTATCTCCATCATAAGTGTAGAATCCGAGTGAATTTTTATAACCAGCTCCCTCATGATAAAATGTAACAAAGACTTCAGCATCTTCTTGTATCACGATTTCAGGTTCAGGTGTAGGAAAATACTCCGGATGTGCTATATCTGCTTTTTGCTTCTCTGGCAAAGAGTTCAGCATAGTATCTAAGATACTTTGATCAATAGTATATAAAGGTTCTGCTTTATCAGATTCTAAAATACCTCCTAAATTTGAATAACTCTCAAGATGGTAGTTCCAAGTAGTGTCATTGTTACTAAAAAAATCAGCAGCAAAACCAAGAGATACAATAGTGAGTAATAATATTATTTTTTTACACATGACTAAGATCCTTTTGTAATATTYAGGATTATTTCATTATTTATGATATTTATCCTTTTCTCATACGCTATTGCCGGAATGATTATCCATATAGAGTCTATATGCCCTCCCAACGTCAAGGTAGTTTCATAACTACCATTATTATTACTTACACCCTCAGTTAAAAGAGCTTCGTATACAATGATGTCACCAGGTGTACTTGCATCATTAATAGTCTTTTGTGTCTCATAAAGCAGTATTTGCTTTTGAGATGAAGTGTATTCACTACCGATAGACAAAGAAAGATTTACAACTCTTTGTGTCTCATATGCAAAAACTTCTAAAGCTGATGATGACTTTGTAGAAACTGATGGTTCATTGGTATTACCACTATTGTTAGCAGAAGAAGAGTCACCGCCTCCGGGACCGCATCCATTGATCATAAATAGTAGTAATACCACTAAAATTAATCTACACATTTCTTTGTCCTTGTATTTATTTAATAGTGTATTGTTACAAACTAGGGTGCAAATAGTTTGCACTGTTTAGTCTTTATTTTGAGTTTAAGTATCATCGTGAGTGTTATGTAGGAAATCAGCATATTAACAGTCATTTGTGATAGTTATCTATTTATATAGCAAATAACAATCACTGTATTTTTAAGGAAAATGTCGTAATATTTGTAAAACAGATAAAAAACATCTTTTTTTGACAAATAACAATCATTTTATATGATTGTTATTTGTTGATATTAAGGTTCTTTTATATAAAATGATGTTGAATAAAGAGTTGTACTTCAGATTAAATACAAGGAACCTAAATGAGAAAAAAAAGAAAACAAAAATCAAATTCTGAAAATAAAAATTTTCTATTAAAAATATCTCAAAATAAAAACCCAGTAAGAATTGTAAATTACTTAAAAACAAAAGCACCGAGGCACTTAGTAGAAAATAATTTCTCAAATCTCATATTTAATCCTTTAATTAAAAATAATATTTTAGGTTCAACATTTCCTATCAATTATAAAGATGTTGAAATTGAATCAATGATTTCAAAAGGAACTTTAGAGCAAGAAATATTCTGGAATTATCTTATCGTTAAACAGTATTCTAAAAATATAAATTTATTTATTCATAAATCTGAACAATTCAATAGTCTATTCCTTTATGGTATGTATGAAGAAGCTTCAAATAAATTAGATGAAATAAAGAATGAACTAGGTTTATCTCATTGGTATATCGAAAACAACCTTTTATTACTGTCCAAAATGAATGGATTGAAAGAACAAAAAGATTATGCAGAAAAAATAAAAAAAGACTTACCTGATGGAACAGCTCTTTTAACATATCATTTTAGTGAAAAACTTGAAAATGAATTATCTTATGAGCAATATGACAAAAATTTTAAAAAAATGTGGGAAAATTATCCAAGTATAAAAGCTTACTTTGAACTTAAATGTAATCCGTTAAATACTAGTACAACTACTGAGAATCTTATAGATTTTTTATATTCTGAAAGAGAAAGTTCCATTATTGATAAATATGTTAGTTTAAAAAAATCTTTATTTATAATTTATGTCAATGAAAACTATTGTGACTTATCAACTGATTTTCTTAATAAGTATTTATTAAAATTAACTACTTATGTTCAAGACAATGAATTAAAGCCCTTATTAATTAAAACAACAAAATTAACTTACAATGATTTAGATATAAACAACAAAAAATATGTAAAAATTTTAGATTTATATACGATAGGGCAGTATAAAAAGGCTTACAATCTATGCTTGTTACAATTAGAAGACTATACACAATTTAATATTAATATNKRYWGWRATAWTNWATNNWWKCTGNNAYAAGMTRYTSWWTANNAMTGNSRMKTYATNCMAAKAYANKCNAATTGNWTKWARATWCTRTNKRTGTAKAAWYTANATGAAKSTKGGGCAATCCTGATTAATGAACGCA
>NVRL01000073.1 GCA_002732645.1 Sulfurimonas sp.
GTTATTGATGGTATTTTTACTCTATGTAAGTATTATCAGAGCTTAGGTTATATAGTAGTTGTTGTAACTAACCAATCAGGTATAGCCAGAAATTATTATACAGAAGAAGACTTTGATGAACTTACTTCTTGGATGCTTAAAGAATTTTCTTTTCAAGATATAGATATTAAAATGGTTTATCACTGCCCTCATCATCCAGATATATCAGGAGAGTGTAGTTGTAGGAAACCTAATCCTGGAATGTTACTTCAAGCTGCCAGTGAGCTAAATATTGATCTGAAAAACTCTATAATTATTGGTGATAAAGAGAGAGATATTTTAGCAGGAATTAATGCTGGTTTAACAACTACATATCTTTTTGATGAATCTAACAGTATTCAGGCATCTCAAGCAAAAAGAATAGTTTCAAAATTAGAGGATATATATTGTTAATACTTAATAGTGGTGGTACATTTAATAAAAGATATAATCCATTAACTGGTGAGCTAGAGATACCATTTGACAATGAAGTAATCGATAGAGTGCTTAAAAGTGCTGATTTTGATTATGATTTAGCTGGTGTTGTATATAAAGACAGCTTAGAGATGGATATGAACGATAGAAAAATGCTTGCAAGTATTATTATGGAGTCAAAAGATGATGTCTTTATAATAATTCATGGAACAGATACTATAAATATTACTGCTGAGTTTTTATCAGAGATTTTTGAAGATAGAAAAATTATATTAACTGGAGCGATGAATCCATTTGAGATAGATAATGTTGAAGCAAGTCTCAACCTAGGGATAGCTATTGGTTTTGCAAAAGCAAATCCTAAAAACGGTGTCTACATAACAATGAGTGGATTTATAGAACCTTGTCAAAATCTAGTTAAAAATAGAGCACTAGGAAAGTTTGAACTTGTCAAATAGGGTAGTATGTAATCATTGTAATCTGGAGTTTGATGAATCAGTGATGATTAGAGAGGGAACAAATTTTTTCTGTTGTAATGGTTGTCAAAGTGWTTTTAATCTGCTCAGCGATGAAGGACTTGATAGTTTCTACGATAAAACATCCAATACAAAACTTACACCTCCAACAAGAAAATATGAAGATTCATCAAATTTTGATACTGAATCTTTTAAAGATGCTTTTATCAAAGTAAATAGTGATGGCTTTAGTGACGTATCACTGATTATTGAAGGTATTCATTGTTCTGCTTGTGTATGGCTAAATGAGAAAGCTCTTCATAGAATGGATGGGGTAATAGAAGCAAATATAAACTTTACAAACAATAAGGCAACAATTATTTGGGCTGACGATGTTGTAAAGCTCTCAGCTATAATAGATATGGTTCGTTCTATAGGTTACAATGCATTTGCATATGATGCTTCTATACAAGAGGTCCACGCTAACAAAGAGAGAAAGTCTTACTACCTAAAAATGGCAGTAGCAATTTTCGCATCAATGAATATTATGTGGATAGCAGTAGCTCAATATGCTGGCTATTTTAGTGGTATAACACAAGATATAAAAACTATTCTAAATATTGCAGAGGGAATCCTCGCTACACCTGTTCTGTTCTATAGCGGCTGGGTCTTTTTTAGAGGTGCTTATTACGGTCTTAAAACAAAAGTTGTAAATATGGACCTTCTTGTTGCTACTGGCGCACTACTAACATATATATACTCTATCTATATTACAGTTACAGAACATGGAGAAGCCTACTTTGATTCGGTTAGTATGATTATTACTTTTGTACTAATTGGTAAGTTTTTAGAGGTACTGAGTAAAAAGAATGCTGCTGATACTTTAGATATAATTGGTAAACACATTCCTAGTGAAGTTAAGCTAGTTATTGATGGTGCTATTGTCGCTTGTAAACTAGACAATGTAAAAGTAGGAGATAGAGTAGTTATAGCATCTGGAGAAAAGATTCTTCTCGATGGTGAAATAGTTAAGGGAGAAGGTTCATTTGATGAATCAAACTTAACTGGAGAGAGCAATCCTATATACAAACAAGAGGGTGATAGTATAATCAGTGGTACAACAAGTATAGACGCTGATGTACACTTTATTGCTTCTAAAGATTTTAAACACTCAACTCTATCGAACCTTGTAACACTTTTAGAATCTGCTATAAATAAAAAACCTAAAATACAGCAAATAGCAAATAGACTCTCTGAACATTTTTCATCAGCTATTTTAGCTCTTTCATTTTCAACATTTTTTGTTTGGTGGATTTTTGGTAGTAGTTTTGAGATCTCTTTTATGATTGGTATTTCAGTTATTGTTATAGCTTGTCCTTGTGCATTAGCACTAGCAACTCCGGTAGCAACATTAGTTGGACTTAGTTTGGGAGCTACAAAAGGAATACTTTTTAAAGAAGCAGCTCAACTTGAAACTATGGCTAAGGTTGATACACTGGTTTTAGATAAAACAGGAACTATAACTGTAGGAAAACCGGAAGTAGTGAAGGTACATATTTACAGTGAGTTTGATAAAGTTCTACTTCACTCACTTACAAAATCATCTAAGCATCCAGTGGCATCTGGAATAAGTAAATATTTAAAAGAAGAAAATAAGAATATTCAAGAGATAATATTTGATGAGTTTATTCAAATACCAGCATCTGGAATAAAAGCTAAATACAATGATATAGACGTTCTAGGTGGAAATATAAAGCTTTTAGAACAAAACGATATATCGGTTGAATTTTCTACAGATAATACAGTGTTTTATTATGTAGTAAATAATAAGCTAGTTGCTATCTATGAACTTAGCGATAAGATAAAAGATGGAGCTTTAAAGCTTGTAAAAGAGTTGAAAAGTAGAAATATTAGAACTATTATGCTTACAGGTGATAATGAATATATCGCTAAAAAAGTTGCAAAACAAGTTGGTATTGAAACTTTTCTTTATGAACAAACACCGGAGAGTAAATCTGAATACATAGATAGCCTTCATAAGCAAAAAAGAACTGTTGTAATGGTAGGAGATGGAGTAAACGATATCTTGGCTCTATCGTCTGCTGACATAGGAATAGTTATGGGTAGTGGTAGTGATATAGCTGTAGAGATAGGAGATGTTGTTTTACTAAATGACTCGCTTAAGTCACTTCAAGATGCATTTAAAATAAGTCGTACTACTTATGGACTGATAAAACAAAATCTATTTATATCTCTTGCTTATAATGCTATTACTATTCCATTGGCAATGGCAGGTTATGTTATCCCTCTTGTAGCAGCAATATCAATGTCAGTTAGTTCACTCTTAGTTGTAGCAAACTCAATGAGAATAAAATATAAGTGGAAGCAAAATTAAAATATGGAGTGTTAAATGGATAACTGGATAATAGCAATGATGCTAGGAGCTTCTATATTTTTAGGAGCTATTGCACTTTTCGCTTTTCTTTGGGCTATAAAAAATGGTCAGTTTGATGATGAAGAAAAGTTTTTGAATGCTGCAAAATTTGATGGTGAAGAAGAACTCAATGATGCACTTAAACAAGAACAAAAAAAAGAGGCTTTGAAGAAAAGTTATAGACCGGAATAAAAAGAGAATTTAAAAGATTGTAAAGTAGAGTAAACTGCCCCGAGGGGGCAATTTAGATAAATTATTTACCTATAGTTTGTGCGAAAGCGTCTAAATCAGCGTCAGAATATTTTCCAACTTGACCTTTCATAAGACCTTTCATTGGACCACCATAAGTACCAGCTTTATAGCCTTTAAGTGAAGCTGCGATTTCAGCATGAGTCATTTGAGATACATCTTTAGATTTACCTAGAGCTTTTTTAGACCAGTCTGCACCATGACAAGAAGTACATGCCTTACCATTTACTGCTGCCATTGAAGCTGTTGCTAGTGCTAAAGTAGCGATTGAAGCGATTACGATTTTTTTCATTTGATTTCCTTAAGATTAATTTTCAGCCCAATTATAGTGATTTGACTCTTAAATACATGTTAATGAATTATAGTGTATTATTTTATTTAAATTTTATAACATGGATGAGTAAATGAGATACATAGAAGATGACTTAAAAGAAAAAACAATTTTAATTACAGGCGGAGCTGGTTTTATAGGCTCAAATTTAGCTTTTTACTTTCAAAACAACCATCCAGAAGCAAAAGTAGTAATTCTAGACTGTTTTAGAAGCGGTGAAAAACTTTCAAACGGTAATCTTAAAAGCTTTGGACATTTTAAGAACCTTATAGGTTTTGGTGGTGAAGTTATAAGTGGAGATATTAATGATAAAGAACTACTTCTTGATTTAGAAATAAACTACAAATTTGATTATATTTTTCATGAAGCTGCTATTTCTGATACAACTGCGTTAGAGCAAGACTTAATGATAAAGACAAATGTAAATGCCTATAAAGATCTATTAGAGTTAGCAATAAGACATGATGCTAATATGATATACGCATCTTCGGCAGCAACCTATGGAAATGCTGAATCTCCTCAAAGAGTAGGAAGAGAAGCTCCACAAAATGTTTACGGTTTTTCAAAACTAAGCATGGATAATTTAAGCCGTGAGTATATGAAAGAGTGCGATATCTCTATCGTAGGACTTAGATATTTTAATGTTTATGGAGCTGGTGAATACTTTAAAAATACAACTGCATCTATGGTCTTACAATTTGGACATCAGATATTAGCTGGTAAAAATCCTAAACTTTTTGAAGATAGTGATAAGATTCTTCGAGATTTTATATATATAGAAGATATCGTTCAAGCTAATATCAAAGCTATGAAACCAAAGAAAAGTGGTATTTACAATGTTGGGACAGGCAAAGCTAGAAGTTTTCAGGATATTGTAGACATACTTCAACGTGAACTTGGAACAACTCTTACTTGCGAGTATATTCCAAATCCTTTTATTGGCAGTTATCAGTTTCATACAGAAGCAGATATAGCTACAACTAGAGAAGCTTTAGGATATGAACCTAGATTTGAGATGGAGGAAGCTATCAAGTCTTATGTTAGTGAGATAACTAGATTGTATAAAGAAGAAGTGAAATAATGAATAAACTCAAAAACTTTACTCCTAAAATACTTGTTGTCGGTGACTTGATGATAGACCATTACTTATGGGGTAGCTGTGAGAGAATCTCTCCTGAAGCACCGGTTCAGGTAGTAGATATTTCTAAAGAGACTACAGTTCTCGGTGGAGCAGGTAACGTTATTAATAACCTTAATGCTCTAGGAGCTGAGGTTAGTGTTAGTAGTGTTATAGGTGATGATGATAATGGTTCAGAACTTAAAGAGATGCTACGTAGTATAAATGTAGATAGTTCAAACCTAATAGTTCAAAGAGCAAGAAAAACGTCTAAAAAGAGTCGTATTATAGCTGTAAGTCAGCAGATACTTAGATATGACAAAGAGAGTAAAAATGAGATTGAAAATGAATCTGTAGCTAAAATTATAGACTCTATTTCTGGGAATATATCTTCTTATGATGCAGTAATACTTTCTGACTATGGAAAGGGTGTTTTAACTCTTGAACTTTGTCAGGGCATTATCTCTCTTGCTAATGAAAACGGTGTGAAAGTTCTTGTTGATCCAAAGGGAAGTGACTTCTCAAAATACAAGGGAGCATATCTTTTAACACCAAATAAAAAAGAAGCAGTATTAGCCACCAATATTGATATTAAAGATGAGGAGTCTTTAAAAGAAGCCCTTCTTAAACTTAAGAATGAAGTTGATTTAGATATATCTCTTATTACCCTTTCTGAAGATGGTATTGCAACTTACGATAGTGAAGTAAAAAGATTCCCTACAGTGGCTAAAGAAGTTTTTGATGTAACTGGTGCTGGTGATACAGTTATCGCTTCTATAGCATTTGCTCTAAGTGCTGGAAAAAGCATAGAAGACACGGCATCTTTTGCAAACTTAGCTGCGGGGGTTGTGGTAGGAAAGATAGGTTCTGCTACAGTTACATTAGATGAGATTGAAGAGTATGAAGCGACTCTGCATAAGAGTACATCAGATGCACATATTAAAAGCTTTAAAGATATAGAACAGATTGTAGAGCGTTKKRMWKTAAMARRYAARAAAGTKGTWTTTACMAATGGGTGTTTTGATATTTTGCATGTTGGTCATGTTAAATATCTTCAAGAAGCGAAAAGTTTTGGGGATGTTCTTATAGTAGGACTTAACTCTGATGAGTCTGTCTCAAGACTTAAAGGTCCGACTCGTCCTGTAAATATAGCACCGGACAGAGCATATATATTAGCAGCTTTAGAAGCAGTAGACTTTGTTGTTCCTTTTGAAGAAGATACACCGCATAATCTTATAAAAATGATAGCACCTGATACTCTTGTAAAGGGCGGAGACTACAAAGGAAAAGATGTTGTTGGAACTGAATTTGCTGGTGAGTTGAAGCTTGTTGACTTTGTTAATGGTAAAAGTACAACAAAAACAATCCAAAAAATACAAGGAAAGTAATGTTTAAAAAACTTGGACTTATTGCACTGTCTGTAGCATCCGCTTTTGCTATGCACAATGTAGAACTTAATATAAATGATAAAGACTTAGAATTTGGTGTACGATTAGATATGGGTCAGTTTAATGATACAACTGAACCAGACAGTGTGTTTGTAGGAGCTAAATTACTACATGGTAGTGTTGAAAATAGTGATTTTAAAAATAGTAGCAGTATGCAAGATTACTTTGAAGTAAATTTTTTAATGCAAAGAAAAATCGAGGCTTCAGATCTTGTAATTGGTTTAGGTGTTAAGCTAAACGGTGCAAAAGATTTTGTAAGTATTCCTCTAGGTGTTGAAGCCAGTTATAAACTTCCTTTTGGTGACGTAACGCCACTTTACATCAATGGTGCTATTTATTACGCTCCTGAAGTTTTATCAATGCAAGATGCAAAAAGCTTTTTAGAGTATCGTGTAGGTYTTGATATTGAGGTTATAAAGAACGGTAGGATAACAATCGGTTATAGAAAAATAGATACTAATTATGATGATACACGCGGAAATATAAATTATAATAAGTCATTTAATGCTGGATTTAAATTCGCTTTTTAATTGAATGAACAGCTCTTTTTAGAGCTGTGATTTATCTTTTCGTGCAGCTTTATAAAATAGTTTTTGAGTTGAGATATCTTTTGGTATTGGAATCTCATTTAGAATATTTTCACTTAATATTTTTGCCAAATATGGACCAAAAACAAATCCCCTAGACCCAAGAGCATTTATAATATATATATTCGGATAATACTCTAGTTTATCTTCAGGAATCTTTGTACCATTCTTTATTGATGGATGTTTTTTTAGTGAACTTTCATAGTCAACTATTTTTCCAATAATAGGAAAATAGCTTTTTATTGTAGCTCTCGCACCTTTGTATGTTTTTACTACTTCCAAATCCTCTAAGTCAATTAACTCTTTAGCCTTATTTAAAAGAGAATCAACTTGGTCTTTTTCGTGATCTACATAAAAAATACATTTATCACAAGTTGTCGTACATTCAAGCTGTGATGAGTCATGTCTTTCATGAGTTGCACCAATAGCAACCATGTTATCATTTTTATTCGTAGATATTGAGATAGACTTATGTATGTTAAAAGGAATTTTTGTACTGGTCTTGACATCTATTCTTAGACCGAAAATAGGGGATATTYCTATATATGGATATTTTACTAAAGACTTACTTACCCCTTGAGCTAAAATTATGCTTCTTGCTTTTATATCTTCAAGTTCATAAAAACCATCTTCAAAAACTAACTTCTCTATATCTTTTTTGTAGAAGTCACACCCTTCTACCATTTTATTACAAATACTTAGAGGTTCTATAACAGCTGCATTTTTATAGAAATAACCGTCTATATCTTCAAAATTGCTTGATACATCTTGCAATTTATTTTTATCAAAATATTCATAATCTATATCATTGTTTTCTAACTTCTCTTTTGAAAAATTATCGTTAGGAACTCGTAAGACACCTTTTTTGTTAACAGAGTCCGGACTTAGGTTTTCGTAAAAATTTATAGAAAAATTAAGAGCTTCATTCACAAAGGTGTTATAACTGTTTTTTTTGCCTGGAAGAGGTGAGAGAAATGCTCCGGCAACACCACTTGCACCCCCAGCTATCCCTTCTCTATCTATAATGGCTACTTTTTTTCCACTTTTATGTAAAAAAAAGGCAGTTGAGCATCCGGCTGAACCTGCTCCTATAATTAAAAAATCATATATTTTAGAATCCAAGTTCTCTCACTGCCTCTATGACTTCTATTGATGTAATACTTTTCATACAATCATGATGACCTAATGGACACTCTCTTTTCATACAGGGAGAACAATCCATCTCATGTCTAATGATTATGCTTTTTTCATTCATCCACTGAGATGTCTCTTTATGCCTTGTAGGACCAAATATAGCTACTGTAGGCACTTGATAAGCTGCAGCAACATGCATTGGACCACTGTCATTTGTAATAAATAGTGAACATCCTGCTATATGTGAACAAAGTTCCTCTATATTTGTTTTACCTGCTAAGTTTTTATAGTTCTTGACACCAAAAGATTTTAGATTAGACTCAATCTCATTTGCCATCTCAACTTCATTCGGTCCGCCAAAGATGATGATGTCAAATTTATYTGARAACTCTKYWGCWACTTSTGCAAAYCKTTCWGGATACCAWCKCTTYGCACTTCCRTAAGTTGCMCCTGCATTWATWCMWAGTGTTGGTTTGTCAWRTTGTTKWGGYTYWATATAWAGTKYTAAKKYTSSTAYRTCWYYMTTSYAMTSRTCTRCATYWRTCATWGCWARTTSKKYRTATTGTWWKRCTARATGYTKWKMTGYTKKAATWYKAGGAGTRKRKGAKAGTAAAAACATAGAGTGCCATGATCGTCTAGAGATGCAAACAACTGTTTTTGTAAATCTTAAAAGTAGAGATGCATGAAGTTGATTTCTAAAGTTTACGGCTAGATTAAACTGACCTAGGCTTTTTGCCAATTTATAAGTTGCCACGTATCTGTTAGAAGCCTTTTTTGTGTCATCAACTATTGCTCGCTCACATAGAGGATGATGTTTTAGTGCTTCTATACTTACGTAGCTTCCAACAAATGTAAACCTTGCGTCCCTGTAATGAGATGCTAAAAGCTCAATTGCAGGAGTCGCCATAACAGCATCTCCGAGCCAGTTTGGCAGTATAATCAGGATCTTCACTTAGTCCACCTATTTTTCTCAAGTAGTTGTGCTTCTGCAGTATCTACACCAAAAAGCAATTTCTTCATACTTTGTATATTTTCTTCACTGCCCATTTTCTCAACAATATTTTTGAAATTATATTTGATATAGCCATTGTTAGTTATAAGTCCTATAAGATTACCAGCATAAAAATAAACAAATCTTTCATTTACATCTTTATCAAATAGTGAACTACCCATAGTAGTTATATCTGCCTTCCAACCAAGCATATCTACTATTGTTGGAAATATATCATTATGCCCGCCTAGAGTTTTAACTTCTTGCGGTTTAAATATTTTAGGAGCATATATAACAAGAGGGATTCTAAAATGCTCAATAGATGCTAAAGGTTTGTCATCTGGACGATATTCCCTTGCTATTGGGTTTAGAGCATTTCCACTTCCATGATCGGATGTAAATATAAATATTGTTCTGTCAAACCATGGTTCATTTTTAACACCCTCCATAAAACGGCGAATGGCATCATCTGCGTAAATGTAAGCATTTAATGCACCGTTATAGTTTTTAAGATCATGAGGATATTTCTCAAACTTTTTACTTGGAAGATGATAATCAGAATGGGTAGTGTCTGTAAAGGCAAAACCTAAAAATGGTTCTTGCATCTTGTTCAGTTTTTTATGATAAAAATCAAGCATATTAAAATCATATGTACCTGTTAATGGCTCTCTTCCCTCGTCAACCTCTTCTACATTTGGCATGTCTTGCGCACCATAGTATTCATCAAATCCGGCTAGTGAACTAACAGCATCTACTCTRTATGAACGACGGTTTGCAGCTTGCATAGAGAGAGTTGAATATCCGTTGTCTTTTGCAACACTTCCAAGGTAGCTTAGATTTGACAGCTCTAGTCCTTTACCTAAGTATTGTGCTCCTGCCGGTATTGTTACTCCTGTAAACATAGATGTGATTCCAAAGATGGAGCGATAACCATTTGAGTAGAAGTTTGTAAATTTTAATCCCTCATTGCTAAGGCGCTTAAAGTAAGGTGTAACATTTAGCTCTTTATACTTAGTGAAACCATCAACATGTTCAGCACCAAAAGATTCAAGTAGTATAATAACTACATTGTATTTTTCTTTATTTTTAAATGAGTATTGACGAAGAAGGGGATACTCTTTATTTACAAATGGCGCATTTGGAGTTCTGAGCGCATCTTGAGATATCTCTATTGCCTCATCTAAACTGACTAAGTTATGTTTAGCGGTTCTTTTAGCGGTTCTATAGATTGTAAAAAAACCATTTAGTGCTAGGTTGCCACTGCTTACTTTATTTACAGCAAATGCATCACTGCTACCAAAACTCTTCCCCTCAAAACTATTTCTTATGCCGATAAAAAGAACTAAAATTGTAGCAATTGTAAGGATAATTAATCTTTTTCCAGCAATGAAGTTTGTTACTTTATTTGAGAAAATTTTGTATACAGTATATAGAAACATTGTACTTATAACGATTGCACCAATTGTATATGGTAACATTGAACCAAATGCCATTCCAAATATAATGTCCATATCATCACCAAGATGAAATATCTCATTTGAAATATGTCTATGGATGTAGTCGTAGTAAAGTAGGTCACTAAAAGAAAGTATAAAAATGATGTTTAAAACCATTGCCCAAATCAGTGCGGTTCTAGCTCTATATTTTTGATTCTTAATAAAGAGAAGAGCTAAAATAAATATAGATGAAAAAAATATTGAGTTTCATATT
>NVRL01000074.1 GCA_002732645.1 Sulfurimonas sp.
TTCTCAATACATACATCTATATGAATAATTAGAATAACTTATATAAAAGTATATATAAATTTATATCAAGCTATAATTCCAAATATTAAATTGAGGATTTTGTCTTATGTCTAAAACATCTACAACAGATCAAGAAGCACTTGATTATCATGAATTTCCAAAACCTGGAAAAATATCAGTTGAAACTACAAAACCGGTAGTTACTCAAAAAGATTTATCACTTGCATATACTCCTGGTGTAGCTGTACCATGTTTAGCAATTGAAAAAAATCCTGAAGATGCTTATAGATATACTGCTAAAAAGAACCTTGTTGCTGTTATAACAAATGGAACAGCGGTTTTAGGGCTTGGTAATATCGGTGCATTAGCTTCTAAGCCAGTAATGGAAGGCAAGGGAGTTCTGTTTAAAAACTTCTCTGGACTGGATTGTTTTGACATAGAAGTAGATACTGAGAGTATAGACAGATTTTGTTCAGTTGTAACGGCAATCGCACCTACATTTGGCGGAATAAATCTTGAAGATATAAAAGCTCCAGAGTGTTTTGAGATAGAAAGACGTTTAGTTGAAGAATTAGATATTCCAGTAATGCATGATGATCAACATGGAACAGCAGTTATTTCTGCTGCAGGGATAATAAATGCCTGTGAAGTAACACATAGAAAGATAGAAGACCTTAAAATAGTCGTTGTGGGAGCAGGTGCTGCTGCAATCTCATGTGCGAGACTTTATAAGATACTTGGTGCAAGAGAAATATACATGATTGACTCCAAAGGGGTTATTCACAACGGTAGAAGTGATCTTAATTCATTTAAAAGAGAGTTCTGTGCAGGTGGATATATGACTCATTCAGAAGTTTTTGATTGTGCTGATGTTGTAGTAGGACTATCAAAACCTGGCACATTCACTATAGAAGATGTTAAAACTATGGCAGATGAGCCTATTGTATTTACTCTTGCTAATCCAACACCGGAAGTTTTTCCAGAGGATGTTATTAAAGCGAGACCAGATGCAGTTGTAGCCACTGGTAGAAGTGACTTTGATAATCAAATAAACAATGTTCTTGGATTCCCATTTATTTTTAGAGGGGCAATGGATGTTCGAGCAAGAAAGATAAACGATGAGATGAAGTTGGCTGCCGCTCATGCTCTCGCTGATCTTGCTCGCAAGGAAGTGCCAAAAGATATTTGTGAGCTATATGGTAAAGAGATCAAGTTTGGTAAAGAGTATCTTATTCCTAAACCGTTTGATAAAAGACTTATTGTAGAAATTTCTAGTGCAGTTGCTCAAGCTGCGGTTGATAGCGGTGCATCTGATATGAAGGACTTTAATATAAAAGCTTACAAAAAAGAGTTAGCAAAGATATTAAAATAGTCTAGATAACTACTCTATCATCCTCTAGAGGTCTTTCTATAGGTTTGCTAAAGTAGTATCCTTGAGCATACTCTACACCAATCTCTCTGAGTAGTATGGCTACCTCTCTTGTCTCAACAAATTCAGCGACATTTTTCATATTCATTCCATTTGAAAACTTATGGATACTGGTTAACATATGAAGCTTTTTATTATCTGTTTCTATCTCACTAACTATAGATCCGTCAATCTTTACTAGGTCAATATCTAGGTTTGAGAAGTATGAAAAGTTGGAGTAACCTGTTCCAAAATCATCTATAAGAATTTTTGAGCCAAAAGCATGTAGTTTAGTAATAAACTCTTGAACAATTTCCAAGTTTTGAAGGTTCTCTGATTCTAGTAGCTCGATATCTAGTCTATTCGCTATATCAGGGTTAGCATTTAAAGTCTCAAATAGCATATGAGTCAGTTTAGCATCTAATATATCTATCATAGAGATGTTTATAGAAAATCTGTACTGAGGGAACTCTTGTGCCATTTTTAGAGTTTTTTCTATCATAGTTTTAGTTATATAGTGATAGTAAGAACTTTTTTTAGATATATCTAAAAATTTATATGGTGCTAGAAATGTTCCATCTTCAAGTTTTAGTCTTACAAGAGCTTCATATTTTTCTATTTTAGATGTCTTTAGATTAATAATCGGTTGAAAAAATGGAACTATTTTATCATTTTTAACAGCAGTTTTTATCTGTTCAATAGTTTTCATATTCTCTTTTACATCTGTTTTAATATTTAGACTGTCGTTATACTCTAAAATTCTTTGAGTATAATCTTTTTTAAGTAGTTTAAGTGCTAAGTCAGTGTTTTCTAAAATAGGAACGGTAGAGTTACTTGCGATACTAACTACTAGATGCAGAGTCAAATCGTAAACAATAAAATCATAATTAGATATTTTTTTCTCTAATACTTTTGCAATATCAAGTGCTTTTTCACTTGATATTTGATTAAATAAGATTCCAAACTCATCTCCGCCGAGACGATAGATGCAAGTATTTGGACGATTTGAAAACTCATCTTTTAAAATTTGTGCAAACTCTTGAAGTATAACGTTCCCCACATCATTTCCATAGATGTCATTAATATATTTAAAACCGTCAATGTTAAGTATGAGAAGGTGAGGTTCTCTTATTTTTTGAAGTTGTATCTCAAAAGCTCTTCTGTTATGCAGATCAGTTAAATGGTCATATGAGAGAGAGTGTTGTAGTGAAGCTGTAGTCTCTTTGAGTTTTTTATTCTCATTTAGGTATTTTATAAAGAGGAGAATAATAAGGAAAAGAGAAGAGATAAACACACTAAAGAGTATGAAGGCAAACATATCAAGTGCTTTAAAATCATTTAAAGCTATTGCAGAAAAATCTTTTTTTAGTTTTTCTAAGTATCTGTGAATATCGTTATTTAGAATAGTTTTTGTAGTTTGTAAAAATATTGGATATCTGTTAATAAGGTATTTTGAATGAAGGTTGAAATTCTCTATAAAACTTTTAGTTTTAGCATCGCTTGATTTAGATTTTAGCAAAAAGTTATTGTGGTTAATATAGTCAAGGTCTTGCATCCTCTTTGCATCGTTAAAGTGTTTTAAAATTTTTGTAGCTTGAATAAAAAGGTCTCTATCTTCCTTTTTTAAAAAAGTCGCATCTTCTATACGTCTACTTAAAAACACTAAAGAGTTTTTAATACCTGCATTTAGCATGATATACTCTTCTATATTTTGCAGATTTAGGTTTATATCTTTTTGTAGTGATAGTAGACTTTTTTTAGTCTGCAAATATGTATCATCGTTTAGTATCTCAAACTCTAATATTTCTTTGTAAGTCTCTTCAACCCTGTTTATAGTAGCTGATAGCTCGTCTTGGTTATTGTAAGAGTATATTGAGTTTTGAAGTATTTGATGCYCAAGGTCCAGGTGAGTATTTTCTAATGCGTTTACAGACAAAAGAAATTCTCTGTGTTGTTTAGTAAAATCTTTTTGTATTATGTAAAAGTAGACTATCGCAATAGATGAGATTATCCCAATACCAAGGACAAGGAACATAAGTTGTTTTAGTTTCATTTTTCTTCCAGTATTTTAGGTAGATCGCCGTCAAGTGTTTTTAAAAAAGCGATAATTTGTTTAACTTCTTCATCCTCAAATTTAATTCCCAAGTTATGCTTAGCCATTATGCTCAAAGCCTCYTTTAGTGTTTTAGCGCTTCCATCGTGAAAGTAAGGTGCGGTCTTACTTATGTTCCTAAGTGTAGGAACTTTAAATACATTTTTATGATTTGGGTTGTTAGTGATTTTACTTCTGTCCGGATAATCATTTTTGAGTTCATATTCTAAAAATGTTCCCATCTTCTGAAATGAATTACCACCGACATTCACTCCATTATGGCATGTTATACAGCCATTTTTCTTAAAAAGAATATATCCATCTTTTTCATCTTTTGTCAGTTGAGTCTCACCCCTTAAGAACTGATCGAATTTTGCGTTTGGGGTTGTAAGAGCATTTTCAAACTCTACTATAGCATCAAGTATTTGCTTGTAGGAAATACTTGTAGTTCCATAGACTAGTTTAAAAAGTCTTTTGTACTCCCTTGAATTATTTATTCTATTTTCTACAGTTTTAGCGTCCATATTATGCTCAGCTGGATTGTTTATAGGCCCATCGGCTTGTTCTGTAAGATTCCTCGCTCGTCCGTTCCAAAATTGTTTAAAGTTATATCTAGAGTTTAAAACGGTAGGTGACTGAATATTACCTTTCTTATTTGCAAAACCACTTGAGACGACGTTAGAGTCAGCTCCGCCATCAAAAACATTATGACAACTTACACATGCCGTTGAGTTGTCTTTTGAGAGAATAGTATCAAAAAATAGTTTTTGACCTAGTTTTGCTTTTTTTAAATCTACCTCTATATTCATAGGAATCGGTGAAATTGGTTCGTTTGCAAATATGGAAACGGTTATCAAAAATAGTAATATTNTMTYTATYATWMSWGACATGTTAGCTAAATAAGGGTTAAGATTAACTTTTTTGATAGAAAAGTGATAGTCCTCTTTGTGCTTTAATGTTCAAATCATACGATATATAGGTGAGGTAGTTTAGTATATCTTTTTTAGAAATTTCCGTTCTAAGTGAAGCAGCATTTAATAAATATTGAGGAATTTTGACTCTTTGTTTTGAAAATTGTCTCTCAATATTTTTATATAGATGTTGATCTTTGTGATAGCAAAGTAGAGCAAAAACAAATGGTAATTTATATCTAGAGTTCCATTCAGCAGCTAAATCGATGTAAGGCTTCTCTTGTAAATAGTGCTTGAGAGCTTTGTCCCCAATGAGAACTTTACCTTTGATATCTAAAATCTTTGCGAGTACATTAGAACTAGCTGACTCAATATCCGTTTCGTTTTCTACATTGGGGACTACGATAACACTAAGAACTTCTTTTTTTGCGATGATTCCAAGGTTTACATGTTTGCATTTTTTTGCACTGATGCTAGATATGAATGCCGCATCTATTCTGCGAGATAAGAATTTTTCATTTATTTTTGCAGGAACTCCACGCTTGTAGTGCATGCTTATACTCTGTTGAGAACTTTTTGTAAATCTTTTCATAAATACATGAAAAGGTAAAAGATTTAAATATTCTATTTTTCCAAAAACCATATGGAATTATACATGGCTTAACTTATCTTAGATATAATCGCTCAAATAAACATAGTTTCAGGAGTCTGCACCATGGTAAAAGTAGAATTTTTAGGCCCTATACAAAAAGAGCCATTGGAGTTAGAAATAACAAATATAAATGAATTGGCAAAAATATTGCAAGATGACAAAGAGATGGCAGAGTGGCTTGAAAACTCAGCTGTAGMTGTAAATGATACACTTATCAGCACCAAGGACTTTGTTCTTAAAGATGGCGATAAAGTTGCTTTACTTCCTCCTGTATGCGGAGGCTGATAGATGCTATATCTTTATGATGGCTCTTTAGATGTCCCGAGTATTTTAAAAGAGTGGTATGAAGCAGAAGCAAAAAGTAATTACGGTGCATATATTCCATTTGTTGGAACGGTAAGAAGTGAAGATGACATAGACGGGCTTAGTTTTGATATTTATGAGCCTATCTTAGAGAAGTGGTTTAATGAGTGGCAAGACAAAGCAAAAGAGAAGGGTGCAGTTATTAAAATGGCACACTCTCGTGGAGATGTAATGCTTCATGAATCATCTTATATAGCTGCAGTTTTTTCTCCAAAAAGACGTGTTGCTTTAGAGTTTATAGATGAGTTTGTTGAAGACTTTAAAGCTTCAGCACCTATCTGGAAGTATGATCTTAAAAATGGTGAGAGAGTCTATGCACTTGATAGATCAACAGCTATTAAAGGGAGTGGAATTTTAAAATGAAACTATTATCATATGAAACAAGTCAAAATATGCTAGACCTATTAGATATAGGAAGCTTAAGAACTGAAAATTTACCGCTAAGTTCAACTCTTGGAAGGATTTTAGCCGATGATATTATAGCTGAGTATAATGATCCTCAGTTTCCAACAGCATCTATGGATGGTTACGCTGTNNAATATACTGACTTAGATAGTCAAAGCATAAGTATTCTTGGGGACAATCCGGCAGGACATGATGAGAAGAGAGTTCTAGAAGATGGAGAGTGTATTAAGACTTTTACAGGTTCTATGATGCCAGAGGGGGCAGATACACTTATTCAAATAGAAAATGTAAGTGTGAGTGAAAACAGTGATAAAATCTATATAGATGAAAAAGTTTTATTTGGCTCTTCTGTTCGTCCTGTAGGTGAAGGATATAAAGCTGGAGATGTACTGATAAAAAAAGGTACGAAAATCGGTTTTGCTGAGATCGGTGTTATGGCCGGACTTAACAAGGTTATGGTAAAGGTTGCACTCAAACCAAGAGTTGCAGTTATCTCTACAGGAAGTGAGATTTTAGACCTTGGTGAGCAAGCTGATAATCCGGCACAAATTAGAAGTTCAAATAACTACACTCTATGTGCTTTGTTTGAGCAAGCAGGTGCTGAGGCTATACAGCTTGGAACTGCTCCAGATGATAGAGACTCTATTATGCAAACATTTGAAAATGCGCTTGCATCTGCTGATATCCTTATTAGTACTGGTGGAGTAAGTGTCGGTGATTATGACTTTGTAAAAGATATCATTCCACGTTTAGGTGCAGAAGTGATTTACAAGGGTGTAGCTATAAAACCAGGTAAGCATATTATGGTTGCACAAAGAGATGGTAAGTTTATTTTAGCGCTGCCTGGTTTCGCTTACTCTTCAACTGTAGTCTCTATACTGTACGGATTACCTCTTGTTTCCAAAATGTTAGGCAAAAGTGAGCCATATAAAAAAGTAGAAGCAAAATTGAGTGAGCCTTTTACAAAAAGAAGTCGTTTAACTGAGTTTACAGCATGTAATGTTGAAGTTGTTGATGGTGAGTACTTTGTAAACTTTAAAGATAAAAAAGTTGGAAGTTCTGCAATACTTACTAATATGTTAAACGGTAGTGCATTGATGGTGACTGGTGAAGATGATGGTGACTTGGAAGAGGGCACTTTTGTAAATGTAATTTTATTGGAGAATTTTTAAATGAAAGCATATTCGATAGACTCAACTACACAAGAAGTAAAAGAATTAGAGATAGAGATGCAGGCTAATACTGTTTATAGCTTTTTNAACTCTATCCTAACAGATGAACTCTCAACTCTTGAGAAACATACTATTCATAGTGATGCAGATGCGATATCAAAAAATATGGAGCCGTTTTTCATAGGTGAACAACTTATAGTTGGAAATGCTCTTATAGTTGGTAAGGATGGTTTGTTTGACACAGATGCCAGCATCCCAAAAGATGAGTTAGAATCATTAGTCAACTATGAGGTTACACCTTTTTACAAAGAAGTATTAAAGCTTATACAAGATACTGATATCAACTTATATAGAATATTTGAAGTCACAAAAGTGGAAGAAGATATCAAGCTAAACACTGAGTGGGTACTTTATGTCTTTAACATGGCTGATGACAGAACTAAAGAGTACTTTTTAGATGAACTTAAAAAAGCTCTAAAGACAAAAAAAGATATAACGATACATATGCAAAACATGGCAATACTTGCGCTAAACGCAACAACTAAGAAATAGYCTATTTTACTATAGAGCTATTTTTCATATAGCTCTAAATCTGGAATGATTCTCTCAAGCTCAAAATTTTCATCATCTATCTTTTTCATAACACTTTGGCTAAACATATAGTCCGTATCTTTGACAAGTTTATGGCATGAGATACAGTGATCTATTCTTCCTTTTTCATATACATCGTCACCCTTTGGATTTGATACCGCGTAGAACCAGTCTCCATTTTGGCTGTCATATCCTTTATACATCTTCTCCATTATAACAACACGTACCAATATTTTTTTGGCTTTGTCTTGATAGAGTGGTTTATATACTATCGCTCCAACAGGATATTCTTTCGCTTTATTTATATAGGCGCTTGTTGCTTTTTTGTTTGTAAATATTTCTATGTAAGCATTGTGAGCATCTGAGTCTATAACAGTAGGTGTAAGCTTGTATTGTTTGTCCCAGTCTTCATAATTGTCTTGTGCTAAGAGTGATACTATAATAAATAGTATTGGAAATAAAAACTTCATTGTTTTTCCTTCCAACATAATTATAATATTTCAAATAATAAAAAACTATTATATATATAAATTAAAAGAGAGTTGCTTCTAAAGCTTTAAGTTTATAACTTCTTCTGTGAATTTCACAATATCCGTGTTTTTTGATCATCTCTACATGAAGAGCAGTTCCATATCCTTTGTGTTTTTCAAACTGATACTCAGGATATTTTTTTGCCTCTTTAACTATGTCTCTATCGTGTGTAACTTTTGCCAGTATAGATGCCGCACTTACTTCTGCAACTTTTCCATCTGCTTTTATCATAGTAGGAAGACCAACAACACCATAGTTAGAATTACCATCGAATAGATAATCTTCACACTCTAAGTTCTCTAGGATCTCTTCAAGACCACGTTTGAGGCATAGAGAGATTCCATCAGCATCTATTGATTGTGGAGATATCTTTACTATATGATAATCGGAGTCTTTTATTATAAGCTCATAAAGAGCCTCTCTTTTTTTCTCAGTAAGTTTTTTAGAATCATTCAGCCCGTCTATCTTAGAGTTTAGTATGCATCCAGCCATTACCATATCTCCCGCTATAGGTCCACGTCCAGCTTCGTCTATCCCACAAAGTTTACTCATATATCAATCCCCTATCGCCCATATATCAAATGGTAGCATCTCARCCTTTGAAAATGGATGACTTACACTTCCTTCTCTGTTCATTGTGATAGCTGTAACTTTCTTTATACCGTAACTAAAAATAAAAGCTTCTATAGCTTCCATCTTTTTAAAGAGTGTACGCTCATCTGCAAATGGCTTACAGAGTATTACTTCGTCTCTTGATGGTATGTAAAAGTCAATTCCATCATCATAAAAACATTCAACATCTGACTTTAAGAGTTCAAGATAGACCATATTCTCAAATAGTCTACCAAAGTGTTTATCTAGACTAAGTGCTGACTTTAGAGAGATATCACAGAGGTATATTTTTTTAGTAGCCTTTGGATGATTGTTTTTTTCCAGCAGATGTATATAGTTTTTACTGCACAGACTTTGATATGATTTATATAGTTTGTCTTTTGATATTTTTGTTGTCTGCTTCAGGCGCTCATATATAGAATAGGGAGATATTTTTTGAGCCATCATCTTTGCGCAAAATATCAGTATGTCAAACTCCATGCTCTCTAAAGCGTATTTTAGTGTTTTTTGAATATAGATATTTCTCTCATCACTATGAACTTTATGCATTGATGGAAAACCGCCAAGTTGAAAAAAATGGTTTARMGCASTTGARTCRTAYTTATGYTCATAWGCNAAGAACTCTTCATAATCAAGAGGATAGAGTTGTATAGTTGTCAGATAGTCTATGTCTAAGTGAGTTTCATTACAAATAATAAGCTGAGACACATTAGGTATTTTTATTTCTTTTTTATAGTTGTCTAAAACCAAGGTATCTATTTTGTTTAGATTACAAAATCTTGTTAGATGATTGTTTAACTCTTCTATATCTATTCTAATATCATTGCAGTCTATATATAGATAAGAGTTTTTTTTCAGACCAAGAAGATGATTTTTAACTAGTTTTGATTTTCCGCTTTGAGTAATACCGTTTATTTGATAACTTTTATCTTCTAAATATACTTTTCTAAAGTGAAATTTATCCAAATGAATATCAGTTTTGTATAGTTCTTGTAGTAAAATTTCCATAAAGCAATTTTATCATTTCCTTACTTAAAGGAAGTAGAYTTTATCATATTTCTACTTTTACMCCCTAGAACCTTGAATATAGTAGTTCATTTGGATACAATTCGCGACCCTTAAAATAGTAGGCAAATAGTTAGACAAGATCTAACGAGTTCTTTAGAAGGAAAAATATGGAAAAAATTCGTTTAAAATTGAAAGCTTATGATCATCGTGTATTAGATAGATCAGTAGCATCAATAGTTGAGGCTGTAAAGCGCACAGGTGCCGTAATTCGTGGTCCAATCCCTTTACCAACAAAGATTCGTAAATACACAGTATTGAAATCAGTTCACGTTAACAAGAAAGCTCGTGAGCAGTTTGAAATCCGTATGCACGCTAGAGTTATAGATATCGTTTCTGCTACGCCAGAAACAGTAGATTCTCTAATGAAGCTTGATCTTGCACCGGAAGTGGACGTTGAAGTTCGCTCTATGGATAAGTAGGAGTAGGTCGTGGAATATATTGTTGAAAAAATCGGTATGAGCCGTACAATCACAGTACCAAGTAAACCTGTTACTCTTTTAAGAGTATTAGATCAAAAAGTATGTGAAGTWAATGAAGGCACTGCAATTGTAGCTTACAATAGCGGTAAAAAAATGAATAAGTCAATTGAAGGTCAGCAAAAGAAATATAGCCTTTCATCTGAGTTTAACCGTTTTGTTACTTTAGAAGTAGCAAACACTGAAGCTGGTGATTTAGATTTAGCACCTTTAGCAGAAGCTAAAGTTTTAAAATCTACTTTTACTACTAAAGGTCGCGGTTTTGCTGGTGTAATGAAACGTTGGAATTTCGGTGGTGGTCCTGCATCTCACGGTCATAGAATGGGTCGTAGAACAGGTTCTATCGGTAATGCAGAGTGGCCAGGTCGTGTAATGAAAGGTAAGAAAATGCCAGGACATTACGGAAATACACAAAATAGTGTAAAAAATGAGATCGTTTCTTACGATGCTGAAAACAACATCATTGCGGTGTCTGGTTCAGTTTCTGGAGCAAACGGTGCTTTAGGTCGTGTAAAGGTAGCTAAATAATGAGCGCAATCGTTTTAAATGATAAGATGGAAAAAGCATCTGAGTTAGCGTTACCAGAGTCTTTCTCTGGGATTAACCCTCATAACCTTTACC
>NVRL01000075.1 GCA_002732645.1 Sulfurimonas sp.
AAAAGAGTTTGGCAACCAGCCAGAATATGGCATAACCTGCGACTGCACCGATTACAGCATCAAAAATATAACCGTCTTGCCAAGCGAAAAGTAATCCCAGTGCTATGCCAGGAAAGGTTAAAGCATTGGGCAACAAGAAGGTTTCCAAATCAATTAAGGTCAAAATCCATAACAAGCTCACCAGTACTATGGCTTGAGCGAAATGCAAACTATCAAATGGGATATACCAGGCGATGAGTCCCCATAAAATACCCATGCTTAGTTCCAAGAAGGGATAGCGCCATGTTATAGTTGCAGCACAATGTCGGCATTTTCTACCCAAATATAACCATGAAAATATCGGGATATTATCATACCAAGCAATAGAAGTATGGCAGTTTGGACACTGGCTACCTGGGCTTACAATCGATTCACCGCGTGGAATACGATGTACACAGACATTGGAAAAACTACCAAATAATAAACCAAGTATGGAAAAAGATATGACTGAGAATAGATGTAAATCCACTATTTTTCCTCTGTTCTTATTATTAAACTCTTTGGTAAGTTAAACTCTTCTATAAGTCTTGCCTCTTCTTTTCTCATCTCACCACTATCAACTTCGTGATCTAGTCCTGTTAGATGCAATAGACCGTGCATAAATAGTAGGGCGAGCTCATCCCCTTCTGAGTGACCTAACTCTTTAGAGAGCTCTTGGACGTGAGCAGAAGATATAACTATACTTCCTAGTGGACTCATCGGCATATCTTCATACGGAAAACTTAAAACATCAGTAGGAGCATCTATATTTCTAAACTCTTTATTGATACTTTTTATTTCATCTTTGCTTGTTATTATAAGTTCAATCTCTTTATCTGTAAGAGTTACAGCGATTTTATTTAAAAATGCTTCATCTACATTAAGAGAGCTTCTGTTGTCTAATTCAATCATGAGTGGGATTATATCTAACGAGGCTTATATTTTATAAAAGCAGGTACAAAAAAGTACCCACTTTTAGTTTACGAAGGAGATTAACCAGTTATGTTTAAGTTTTTTCCTACGCCTGTTTTCTGAGCTGTCATTTCTTTAGACTGCTCATTTACACTTTCAAGAACTTTTAGAACTTGTTGTTCTTGTACTTCTGTGGCCTTTTTCATAACTTCTACTTGTGCGGAAACTGAACCGGTTCCTGATGAAGATGATACATCCATAATGTCTCCTTTATATGCTTATGTATCCATTATATACTTTATTTGTTTTAATCTTTATTAAAAAGATATGCTAAAATTACCATATGAATAAACAAAATAAAAAAGCATTGTGTGTAATGAGTGGTGGTATGGACTCAACTCTTAGTGCATATATGATGAAAAACAGTGGTTACGAGATAATTGCTCTTCACTTTAATTATGATCAAAGAACACAAACTAAAGAGCTTGAATGCTTTCATAAAATATGWAAAGATTTGAATGTAGCTGAAAAGTATGTACTTGACCTTGATTTCTTTAAACAGGTAGGAGTATCTGCACTTACAGATAAAAGTATAGAAGTACCTATAGACGGCATAGAAGAGGGGGTTCCTGTAACTTATGTGCCGTTTAGAAACGGCATATTCTTGAGTATGGCGGCTGCAATAGCTGAAAAAGAAGGCGCAGAAGTTATAAGTATTGGTGTCGTTGAAGAGGACAGCAGTGGCTATCCAGATTGTAGAGAGTCATACATAAAGAGTATGGAACAGTCAATAAACCTTGGAACAAAAGATGAGACAAATATAGAGATTAAAATGCCTCTAGTGCATCTAAAAAAATCTCAAATAGTTCAAAAGTCACTTGAACTAAACGCCCCTTTGCATCTTACTTGGAGTTGTTACAAGAGTGAAGACAAAGCTTGTGGAGTCTGTGATAGTTGTAGACTTAGACTAAATGGATTTAAATTAGCCGGAGTAACAGACCCTATTGACTACGAGTGAAATAAACTTTAAAGACTTGAATGTTATTCATATAACTAAACCAAGGCTAAAGAATAGCTATATAAGTGTAAATGAAAACTCTAAAGTAGTTTTAAAAACATCAAGAGTCTCGCAATCTTACATAGAAAACTTACTGCTTGAAAAAGAGAGTTGGATAAGAAAACAGCTTCTCAAAAGGGAACAAAATCCACCCTTACAGATAAACATTGAAGATGAAGTATTACTATTTGGAGAGGTTTACAGCGTAGATGCTGATGAAGCTTCTGAACTACGAACTCTTCTAAATAGACTTAGAAAACCAAACCAAAAAAATATACTAAGATGCTACGATGATTTTTACAAAATATTTTCTCAAAATCATCTAACTTCTCGAACTCAACACTACTCTCAAATTATGGGTTTAAACTACAAAGAGATAAAACTCAAAAAGATGAGAAGTAGATGGGGAAGTTGTAGCTCAGATAAAGTAATAACTTTTAATACTCAGTTAGTTAAACTAAAAAAAGAGCAGATCGATTATGTGGTAGTACATGAGTTAGCTCATTTAGTTCATATGAATCACTCAAAATATTTTCATGACTTAGTTGAGAGCTACTTTCCAGACTCTAAAAGAGTAAAAAAAGATATAAAAAACAGACAAAATTTTACTTTTTAGAAGGTTTAAAGTACTCTTGATGATATCTACTAGAAGGTGACCATAGCATCCAGCCACTTGCATTAACATCATCGGATGCTCTTATCTGCTCGGTAACTTCAAACTTTTTATAATATTTTTTTGTATGTGCATAGTCTTTAAAGTACTGCAACCATGGTCTTACACGATTTGGATTTATGATAGGTTTAATGTGCTTGATACTTCTATATATAACTTCATATGGATGCTCTGATGGATGCTCAAAAAAGAATGAACCGCTTGCAAAGCCTGAAGGGTATAACATCGGAGAAATATAATCACTATGCTTTGCTAAAGACTCTATAGTCTGTCCTATACCAGTGTCACCTTTTTCCCAACAAATATTTCCATAAGTATCAACAGAGATAAAAACTCCATATTTTCTAAGTCTGTTTTTAGCCGAATACAAAAAACTCTCTATCGCTTTTACACGATTTTTCTGAGTACTCTCTTTTTTTAGTTTTAGTCCGGACTTTGCAGGGAACCTTATATAGTCAAAGTTAATCTCATCAAAACCGACCTTTGCTGCTTCTTCTGCGATGGCAATTGTATACTTATGACTTCTTTTATCAAAAGGATCTACCCATGCCATATTATCGTGATTTCTCCAGATAGTTCCATCTGCTTTTTTGATAGCATAGTCTTCATTATTTGAAGCCTGAAGTTCATCTTTAAACACAGCTAGTCTAGCAATCAAATAAATATTTTTAGACTTCATTACTTTCATAAAGTTTTCTATATTTCCTATAGTTCTGTTCTTATAAGCACCATATTTATTGGCCTGCTTAAACGAAGTTCTAAACGAAGTTGATCCATATTCATTTTTAACATCTACAACAACAGCGTTAATCTCTGTGTTTTCGATGATATCTAGAAGTCTTTTTGTAGTTTTTGAATATATATTTGCACCCCAAAAAGTAAGATATAGAGCTTTTACTTTAATAGGTTCTACGCTTATAGTTGTAGTGTTAACATCTGAGCTAAAGGTGTACGGTCTGTAGCCATAAGCCTTAACATGGTAGTTTTTTTCTTTACTTTTTATAGAAAACGATCCATTTTCATCAGATCTAACGCTTTTTCTAGAGTCGCTAATTATTGCTTTTTCTATTGGCTTCAGAGTATTTTTGTCAATAATAGTACCTTCAAATGAGGCAAAGAGTAGTGTTTGTAGTAGAGCAGAAATAAAGAGTAGTTTTTTCAAATATGTTCCCGTAGTTAAAATTTAAATTAAAAACGGATTATACTTTATCTCTCATTTAGAAAGTAACGCAAACTCGCATCACTCCATTCTTTTGATAGTTTCAGATAACTCTCTATAGAATCATAAACTCTTTTGAAGTCTTCATTTTTAGCACTAAGATCAATTACTACATCTTCTAAAGCCTGTTTTGCTGCAACCATTACATCTGCAGGATATTGATGTATATCTATGTTTAACTCTTTTAGCTTTGATAACGCTTTTATATTCTCTGCGTGAAAGTGATAATTCATATTTGAGTTCATCTCACTAGAAGCAACCTCTATAATAGACTGATGTTCGAAAGCTAGCTTATTCCATGAATGTTTGTTAAATGTAACTTCCAATATAGAACCGGGTTCATGCCATCCAGAATAATAGTATGGAGCAACTTTATAAAAACCCATCTTAATATCAAGTGCAGGTCCAACCCATTCTGTAGCATCTATAACCCCACGCTCTAGAGATGTGTATATCTCTCCAGCAGGGAGTAAAACAGGATTAACTCCCATTCTTGAGAAGACTTCACCGCCAAGACCAGGCATACGCATCTTAAGTCCCTGCATATCAGCAAGTGAGTTTATAGGTTTTCTATACCATCCACCCATTTGAATATTAGTATTTCCACCCATAAATGGGTAAAGATTATACTTTGCGTATTGTTCACGCCAAAGTTCTAGCCCACCGCCAAATAGCATCCATGAATTAGTTTCTTCAGCTGTAAATCCAAAAGGCATACCTGTGTAAAGTGAAAATGCAGAGTTTTTACCTTTCCAATAATATGGTCCAGAGTGAAATGCATCTATCTGACCGCTAGAGCACGCATCAAAAACTGCAAGGGCAGGGACAAGAGTGTTTTTTGGGTATAGTTTTATCTCTAAAGAGCCACCACTTACATCTTTTACTCTCTGCGCAAACTTCTCAACACCTGTTCCCATAATAGGAAAGTGCGCAGGCCAACTAGTAGCGAGCTTTATAACAGTTTTTTTATTTCTGTTTATGTTTACACGTTTTTTGTCTCTATCTTCTTTCTTTGGATGTTTGGAGTAGTCTATAGCTTGACGATTAGTGTCGTTACACCCGCCAATAGCTAGTGAAGCGGATGCTGCTGTGGCAGTTGTTAAAAAGTCTCTACGGTTCATATGTTACCTTAGCTTCTAATAATCATCGTCTTCTTCACTATCATAGATAGCAAATTTCAGAGCTTCACAAGATGCTTGAACTGTTTCAGTCTTTAGATTATCAAAACTAATCTCTTTTTCTTCTAGATAAGTCTTTAACTCTTCAGTAGTGTCTAGGTTAAAACACTTTAAAACCGCTTCATCTTCTTCATGCATCTCTTCATATTTTTCTAGATAATTCTCTAAATCATCACTCTCTAAAAGTGAATTCATGTTTTTCTCATATGGAGCATGCTTTTCTTTTACTTCGTCTAAAGCTTCTTCATCTGTTTCTCTTAATAGTTTTTCCATCTCTTCGTTTATTTCATTAATAGTTGTCAATTTTATTTCCTTTTATTTTATACTATTTTCTCAGGCATAACGATAACACCGTCTGTGTCTGCATAGAGGTAGTCACCGTTTTTAAAGCCTATACCGCCAAAAGATAGATGCACGTCTTTTTCACCATCTGTAACAGGGATATACTTTCTAGGACAAGTTCCTAGTGCGTATAGAGCTACAGGTATATCTTTTATTTGGAAAGTATCTCTGATGTATCCGTTTACGATGATTCCAGCATAGTTGTTTTTGTGTGCAAACTTCATAAGATTTTCACCCACAACAGCAAAATACTCTTCTCTAACATCTACAACAACAACTTTTCCCTCTCCATCTTCATCACGAAGAAGTTTAATAAGTTCTGAATTATTTTTATCTAATTTTATTGTTACTACTTCACCTTGGCACTTATCTGCGCCACCGTAATTTTTATACTCTGGGTCAAGTACAAGTGCTTTATCGCTATGATCATCACAGATATCAGCTGTAAAAAATTCCATAGATGCTACCTTTTTGCTAATTTATAGTCGTATTCTAGCACCTTATAACCTTATTTTTACATAAACTTTGGTATCTTTACATTCATAAAAGACATTAGGTAAGCAATAGATGAAAGTAGTAACAGGCGTAGTCGGAAATGACATACATGTTGTAGCAAATAGATTGATAGAGCTTTCACTAAATGCAAGAGGATTCGAAGTGTTTAACTTAGGTGTAAACACTTACTTAGAAGAGTTCTTTGATGCAGTAGTGGAAACAGGGGCAGATATACTTCTTATATCTTCACTAAACGGTGAAGCAGAAGGATGGAGTAGAGAGATTAAACTACTTAAATCAAAATACAAGAATTTAGATAATCTTGTAATGATGATTGGTGGAAACTTAGTTGTTGGAAGTGCAGATGCAGATACAATAGTTCCTAAATACAAAAACTACGGATTTGACTTAGTTTTCCATCAAGTTGACCTAAATACTGGGCTTGACACACTAGAAGAGTTTTTAAAAGAGAGAAATAAATAATGAGTTTGCTCCAAGAAGAGAGAGAAATAATTCTGTCAAATGAGTATGTAGACAACTTTGACTTTGCAGAAGTTGAAGAGTTTGTTAAAAATGCGAGTAAAGATCTCTTTATATCTCATCACTTTAAAACAAAGAACAAGATGCTGGTTCAGCCTCGTGGTGGATTCCCTACATATAAAAAGCAATTTGCTCTAAATGAATTTTTTGTAGAAGCAAATGTTGATGTTCTTCCACTTACAATCGACTCAAATACTAGACTTAATGACTATGCAACAGCAAAGAAGATGCTTCGTCTGAGTGAAGAAAATGAAGTAGATATGCTAAACGGTTACCCTCTGGTAAATCACGGCTACAGAAACACTAGAAAGATGATTACTCACTTTAACAAGCCTGTAAGTCTTCGTCACGGTACTCCAGATGCTAGACTTCTTATAGAGACTGCTATTGCATCTGGTATCTTTGAGATAGAGGGCGGGCCTATCACTTACCWTCTTCCATACTCAAAGAACTTTCCACTAGACAAAGCTTTTCTTTACTGGAAGTACGTAGAGAAAGTTTGTGCAAACTACTCAAAACTAAACGAGCCTATAAACAGAGAGTCATTTGGTCCTCTTACAGCTACTTTAGTTCCACCTGCTATTACTATAGTTATTCAGCTTCTTGAAATGCTACTTTCACTCGAAGAGGGCGTTAAGTCGTTCTCAGTTTCATTTTCTCAAACAGGTTCTATGAACCAAGACATTGTAATGGGTGCTGTTATAAAAAAGATGGCAAAACACTACGCAGAGCAGATTAACTGTGGAGATGCATCTATTAACTTAGTGTATCACCAATGGATGGGAGCTTTTCCAACTAACAAAGATTTTGCAGAACAACTTATCAACATGTCTACTGTTATAGCATCTATGGTTGGTGCAAATAAAATCATCACTAAAACAAGAGAAGAGGCTTCTGGAATACCTACAAAAGAAGCAAATGCAAAAACAGTTGCTAACACTCAGTACACTCTTGGTATCTTAAACGGTCTTCCAAACATAGTAGATGAGGAAGAAGAAGAGATAATGACTCTTGAAGTTCACGCTATCATGGAAGCTGTGTTTAACGACCCTGCTGATACTCTTTGGAGAAAAGTWTTTAACTCTATAAAAAATGGGATTATCGATGTTCCTTTCTCTCCGCATATCATCAACCATAATGAGATGATAACTATACGTGATGCAAAGAAAAATATCAGAATCATTAAAAGAGGAAACGTACCTATTCCAGACCGTTGTTTTGAGTATGAAAAAGCTCAGTGCGATCTTACAAAAGACACTACAAGCATCGTAAATGATATTATCCATGATATAGGGATTATGCAATGAGTAAAATGAACGAGAAACTTTTAATAGATGTAGGAAGCACTTACTTCAAAGTCAGTACTCCTTCAAGCATAGAACAGCATTTAAGAGACTTTAACAAAGATATCTATGATGATTTGACACATAAATGTGGAAATACAATAGAGAGTTATGAAAAAGATGACATCTACATCTGTTCATCTGCAAACGGTGGTTTAAGCACACTTATCATAGGTCTTACAAACTCATTTTCACTCAAGTATGCTAAGAACATCGCTTTTAACTCTGGTATCAATATCATTGAGACTGTTATGTATCAAAATATCCAAGAGTATTCTATTCCTAGTGATATTATAGATGTTGTTATTATCGTTGGAGGAATCAACTCTAACTCAAATATTTTTGGTGCGGATTTATACAGCTACTTAGACAAACTAAACTACTCAAATGTAGTTTATGTTGGTAGTGAGACACAAGCTCCAGCCCTTCAAGAAAACATAGAGAACCTCGTTGTACTACCTAATGTCATTGATAATAAGCTTCATATCGTAGAAGAAAACCTAAAAGTCTACCTTACAAATCTTTACCAAGAAGATATTGTAGGAAAAGAAGATATCAAGCATCTGTATGACATCACTTCCAACCAAATATATTCGACTCCATACATTGTAAACAAGACTCTTCCTATGATTCATACAAAGTTTGCAGTTGTAAATCCTTATATACTTATAGATATCGGTGGAGCTACTACAGACATTCACTACTCAAAAGATTTGGTTGATGACAACATCGTAACTGAGAATGAATATGACAGACTGGTATTTAAAAAGCTTGGTGTTTACAAGTCAAAAGAGTCTTTAATTTTTGCTGCACAGAACAATGAATTTGTTTATGAGCTTCTCACRCACTTAAAAGTTACTGAGAACATCTTTGAAGAGCAGAGTCAAAAAGCGACTAAAACACTGATGCAACTGGCAATCTTTCTTGTTTTAACAAAGATGTCACACTATAAACAGGCTTATATAAACCTAAAATTGCTCTCCATCAACTCTATTGTTCTTACAGGCGGTATTACAAAGGTTTTATCGGCTGATGAGATAGAAGATATCATCTCATTTTTCTACAAAAAAATACTAARCTCAGATCATAATCCAGCAACTATCTTAGACTCTAACTACGRTATCTGGACTCTTGGTGCAAAAGCAGAGTAAATCTTTTTCTTTTCCGGCTAAACATTACTATGTAATGTTTGCTCGTCAAAGAGATTTACACTATACTATAAATAGGAAACTAACATGTCAATAAACTGTATAAGAACACTCATCGAATATGCGAACCAAACTCATAGTGATAAAACAGCATTAGTTTTTAATGAAAAGAGTATAACTTACTCTGAGTTATTTACAAAAGTAAATCAGGTAGCTTACTACTTAAAAGAGCTTGATCTTCCAAAAGACTCAAGAGTAGGAATTTATTCAAACAAAGGCATCGAGCAGGTTATTGCAATACTTGCTATCTTATCTACTGACTACATTTTAGTTCCTCTTACAAAACTTCTAAAACCGGAACAAGTTGAGTACATTATCAACGATTGTGACATTAAGTGTATCATCACTGATAAACTAAAGCTTGAGAGCATCGAAGAGATCAATTTTGATGGTCATATTATTTCGTATGAAACGGCAGGCAAAGAAATACCATCTTTTGAAGAGATCTTAAAATACTATAACAAACCATATGTTTGTGACATCRATGGACACTCTAACGCTCTTATAACTTACTCATTTGGTATGAGTGGAACACCAAAAGGAATCGTGATTTCTCATAGAAATCTTATTGATTCTGCTCGTGTTGTCACTCAGTACTTAGACCTTAAAGAAGATGATGTTATCTCTGGTCTTCTTATCTTCAATCTTGACTATGGACTAAACCAAATCTTTTGTGCTCTTTACAAAAGAGCTACTTTAGCTATACACAGGTTTATTCTGCCTGAGGACTTTTTTAACCACCTTATCAACGATAAAGTGACGGTTATACCTCTTATGCCTATAAACATCACTCAAATGTTTGACGAAGAGATGAGCAGAATCCCTAACCCAGAACTTTTTAATGGTGTAAAAACTATTACTTCATCTGGCGGTAACGTAACTAAGAATATGATAGCTGATTGTAAAAAGACTTTTAAAAATGCAGAATTTTACTCTATGCACGGTCTTACAGAGGCTTTTCGTTCAACTTACCTAGATCCGTCACAAGTTGAGATAAGACCTGATTCTATCGGTAAGGCAATTGCTGATGTTGAACTATATATTATCAACAAAGATGGCAAAGAGTGTGCTGTACGTGAAGTAGGGGAGTTAATCCATAGAGGTGGATACATCTAYARAGGTTTYTGGAATGCACCTGARCAAAAYRMWSARAGATTTAARTCTRTSSAGATTCTAAAAGATGTTATCAACCTAGAAGGTCAACTTACAGATGAGATAGTTGTAGCAACGGGTGATTATGTATATAAAGACGAAGAGGGATATTTCTATTTTGTTTCAAGACATGACAACATGATARAGACAAGAGGCTTCAGAGTMTCTCCTTATGAGATAGAGTCCGTAGTATCTAGATGCTTTCCTCAGATAGAGCAGTGTGCAGTTTTCTCAGTAGATAATGAGCTTATAGAAGAAGAGATAGTTWTGGTCTACTCTGCAGCAAGTGAAATACCACCAAAAGAGGTAATTTTCGAGCTTAAAAAGCATCTGGCATCTTACATGCTACCAAGCAGAGTAATCTACAAAAAATCACTTCCACTAGTTCAAAGTGACAAGAATCAAGTTAATAAAGATGAGTTGAAGAGAGAACTTTCAGAAAATTAAACTCTATAGAAAGGATTTCAATATGGACATGAAATATAAGAAAATCACTGCTTTGGAAGAAAATAACTTTAGTACAGTACTTAAAAATTATAAATTTAATGATCAAGATGCTATTAATATTAAAAGTGTAAAAACTCTAGCTTCTGTACATGTAAAAGACTTACTAAAAGGATTTTATGAATTTATATTTGAATTTAATCATGCAC
>NVRL01000076.1 GCA_002732645.1 Sulfurimonas sp.
CTAATATTTTGGATATAATCTATTTATATAATTACTATAATAATTAGAAATTTATTTACGTTTTAAATTATTTTTACAATAGTTAGAGATTTAAATGAATTTAGGATTATTTTCAATAAGGAATCACACATGCATCCAAGTATAAAAAAAGCAAGAATATTTGCTCTTTTAGCTTTACTTATCTTAACTTTCTCGTTCACTTTTCCAATGATTGCGTTTAATGGCGCACTAACACAAATTGACAACCAAGAAGGTGATCAAGTATCTTCATTTAGTACAAAAGTTTGGAACTTTTACAATAAAGGAAGATATAAGAGTATATCTACACCTAAAGAGGCTCACAACAACTTAGAGCAGATGATTGAATCTTCATCTGAGATTGGTGCAGCTTCATTACCAATTTGGGCTGTTTCACTAGAAGCACCAAATTATCCTAAAGAAGCATTCCCCGAAGGAATTCCAGTATATTTCCACTTTGATGGATTTAGTGGAGAAATTCATGAGATGAATACGATTAATCACTATGTAGGAATGGACCCTATGTGGGTAGGTGGTGTACTTGAGAGAGAAATAGGTATTTATGCTCTTCTTTTACTATCTCTTGGTATGCTCTACTTTATAGCTTATAATAATAGAATTCTAAACTATTTTATGCTTATTCCGGCTTCTCTGCCTGTACTATTTATAGCAGATTACTCTTACTGGCTCTATTGGTTTGGGCATAATCTACGTGATTGGGGAGCATTTAAGATTAAGCCTTTTATGCCTACAGTGTTTGGAGATGGTAAGATAGCACAGTTTGTTACACACTCATATCCAACTATCGGTTTTTATATGATAGTTGCTATCGGTTTATTTAGTCTACTCGCATTTTTTGCAAAACAAAAAGCATTAAAAGACATGCAGTCATAAGTTGAGAAAGAAGGTTTTATATGTTTAGAATTATCTTCATTTTTTCTCTTTTTCTATACAGCCAGCTAGGTGCAGTAAATATATTGCAAGATGCTATAGACAATGCACCTGCAGGTTCTATTTTAAAACTACCTGCCGGTGTTTATAAAGGAAGTATAACAATCACTAAGCCTATTACAATAATAGGTAAAGAAGATGGTGTAATAATTGATGGAGAGGGTTCTGGAACTGTTATTACAGTTAAAAGCTCTTATGTTACTCTTAAAAACTTMAAAATTATAGGTAGTGGAGATAGACACGATAAGCTCGACTCAGCCATTACTATGGTCGATGGTAAACACTGTGAAATAAGTAACTGTGTTATAGAAGATTGTCTATTTGGTATAGATCTGCAAATGATAAATAACTCTATCATTTCAAATAACAAAATCACTTCAAAAGATTTAGACTTAGGTCTTCGTGGTGACGGACTTAGACTTTGGTACTCGAATGATAATATTGTCAAAAACAACTCACTTATAAAGTCACGTGATATGGTTATCTGGTACTCTCATGGAAATGAGATAGTAGAAAACTACGGTAAGCACTGCAGATACTCTCTACATCTTATGTATGCAGGCAAAAATCTTATTAAAGACAATATGTATGAGTTTAACRGTGTTGGTATATTTTTCATGTATTCAAAAGACACTATTGCAATAGGGAATACTATAAAAAGTTCTCTTGGTGCAACWGGCATGGGAATCGGGCTTAAAGWTGTTTCAAACTTTACACTAAAAGACAATACTATAATCTATTGTGCACAAGGTATCTATATCGATAGATCACCTTTTGAACCTGACACGAATAACTGGCTGATAGGAAATAAAGTGCTTTATAATTCTGAAGCTATACATTTTCATTCACTTAGTGTAAATAACATCATGAAAGATAATACTATCATGGGTAATATAGAAGATGTTATAAATGACAGTAGAGGTGCCCGAATAAATGAAAATGAAATAGTAGGAAACTATTGGGACAACTACGCAGGCTTCGATAGAGATGGTGATAATATTGGTGATACTCCTCACAGAGTCTATCAGTATGCAGACCAACTTTGGATTTATAATCCTGATGTTAAGTTTTTCTATGGTTCACCGGTAATTTCACTTTTAAACTTTTTAGCAAAACTGGCTCCTTTTACAAAGCCGATTTTTCTATTTGAAGATGAGAAACCTAAAGTTAGGATTAAAGGATAAACATGGCAAAAGTACAAACAGACAGAAGAGAGTTTGTTAAATATTCCACTCTTGGAATATTAGGCCTTGCTCTTGGTGGAGGAATGATATTTAGCCCATACACTCTAAGAGCAGAAAACAGACTGAGACCTCCAGGGGCTGTAGACGAGAAGAAGTTTCTTGCTATATGTATTAAATGTGGACAGTGTCTTCAAGTATGTCCATATCATTCAATAAAATTAACAGATATGGCACATGGTCATGGACTTGGAACACCGTATATAGATGCGAATGAACGTGCTTGTTATGCGTGTACTGCTGTTCCTTGTGTTCTTGCCTGCCCAAGTGGCGCGCTAGATCATCACTGTGAAAAACCGGAAGACATCCATATGGGAATCGCTGTTTTAGAATTTCCAGATACATGTATAGCTATGAGCAATACTCCTGTTCCTAGTGGGTATAACAAGAAAATGCTTGAGTTTAATGATGCGGTTACGAATATTACTAAACTAGAAGTGGAGCTTGCTGAAAAATTCTCAAAGTATGAAGGTGAACAGTGTACTCTATGTGCAGATATGTGCCCTATACCAGATCCATTATCTGCAATTGCCATGGTAGCAGATGAAAATGGTGGTAACCGCCCTGAAATTTACGATGGCTGTATCGGCTGTGGTGCTTGTCAAGAGGTTTGTCCTACATCAATACCATCTATTGTAGTTAAACCAAGAGTTACATACGAAGAATATTACACAACTAAAAACTAGGAGATATTATGAAAACATATAAAATTCAAGGTTTGGCATATACCTTAGGCTTCTTATTTATTACAGGGATTACAGGCTGTAGTGATAGTGCTGAAAAAAAGCAAACAGACAAAGAAYCATCAACAAAAGCAGCTGAGGCTCCAAAGATTGAAGTTGTTCAAAATAAAAATGCACACGCTATCAAAGTTGAAGTAAAAAAAAGTGATAAGAATCAAAGTAAATCTTACTATTATGATTACAACATAAAAAGTGCTTACGATGAAAATGCAAGACCTGCAAATGAAGATGCAGCTGTTCGTGTTAAGCCTAGAACAAATATTGATGCGAATTTACATGTTAGAAGCCCTTATGAGAAAGTACAAGTCTCTATGCTTGTAAAAAAACTAAGTAAAGAGTTCATTGTAAAGTGTTCTGCATGTCACAATGACTATGCAAATGGTGTTATTGGACCATCACTTCTGGGTAAAGACTCTTCTTACATATACAAAAAGATCATAAGTTTTAAGACTGGTGAAAAATCAAATCCATTAATGAACGACCTGGTAAAAATGATGGATGAAGCAARAATTAAAGAATTAGCTCAAGAAATATATGAGTTTAATAAAGAGATARATAAAATGAGGAATAAATAGTGAAAAATATAATAGTAGGTGCTTTAACACTTTTAGTGGTTGGATTGATGATTTTTACAGCGACGGATGACCCTGTTTTTCATGGTGGACACCAATCAAAAGTTATTGAAGATTTCGGTGATGGTAAAAATCAAAAAATTGCAGTTACTATAGCTCCGGAAGAAAAATCTGATAGAGAAAAAGAGAATGAAGCACTAAGTGCACTTAGAGATAAAGCTGGAAATGCAGGAGCATTTAAAGTAACTAATGAATATAAGAGTAAATGTTCTTCTTGTCACGGTGTTAACGGTTCAGGATTCCAAAATGGAAAAGCTATGATGGGACCAAAAATATTTGGACAGAGTGAAGAAAAACTATATAAAGACCTTGCTGACTTTAAAGCAGGTAGAAAAGAAAATATGGTTATGAAAGGTCTCTTAATTAATCTGAATGATAATGATTTAAAAAGACTTGCAAAAGAAATCGGAGAATTCCCAGCAAGAGCAAAAGCAAAAGCACAACAAGCGGCAGAGTAATAATAGTAAGTGAAATGGAGTATTTAAATGGATAAGTATAATAATAGAGAAACTATAAAGAAATCAACTTTTTTCTCTACATTTTTTGATACTACAAAAGATGGCAAAAGAATTTTTAGCTATAGAATGAAGAGATGGATACTGATTATTGCTATCCACCTCTTTTTCTTCCTGTCATTTTTTATTGACCTGCAATTGCTTGAAGGAACACTAAGTGGTTCTAGATTTCTAGGTTTTCATATGATAGACCCATATATGACTATGCAGATGTTTATAGCTAGTTATGAAATGCCTATCAATATGATAATCGGTACTAGCACTATTATAATTGTCTACCTACTTGTAGGTGGTAGAAGTTACTGTGCATGGGTATGTCCTTATGGAATACTAAGTGAAATAGGTGAAAAGTGGCATAACACTTTAGTAAATAAAAAAATTATTAAAGAGAGAAAGTTTGACCATAGAATTAGACATATATTTTGGGCAATATTTTTAGTTCTATCTGCAACAAGCGGTTACTTAGTTTTTGAGACATTTAATATCGTTGGTATTTTAAGTAGAATGGTCGCTTATGGTTGGTCTCTAGCATTTTTCTGGGTAGTTGTTGTATTTGCAATAGAGGTTTYTYACTCTCGTCGTGCTTGGTGTACATATATCTGTCCAATAGGGACAACTTATGGTTATATCGGTAAAGTATCAGCTCTAAGAATAGAGTGGAATGACAACTGTGACCACTGTATGGTTTGTAGCGATGTATGTTTTGAAAATCAAGTACTTGAGATTACAAAAGCAAAATATGACAAACAAAGAGAAGAAAAAGGCATAACAAGAGAGTATATCACAGGTGCTGATTGTACGCTTTGTGGAAGATGTATAGACGTATGTCATGCAGATGCCCTTAACTTCGACTTTAGATTAAAAAGCTTGGTGTAAATAATGATAAAAATTAATAACTTAACTAAAAAATTTGGTGCTCATGTTTCTCTAGACAATGTGAGTTGTGAATTTAACAAAAATGAGTCTATTGCACTTATGGGTGCAAATGGTGCGGGTAAGACTACTCTTATTCGTTCTATTCTTGGTTACTATCATCCAGATGYAGGAGATGTTTCTATAAATGGTCTTGATCCTATTAAGCAGAGAGTGGAAGTTTTAAAAGAGATAAGTTTTGTTCCTCAACTACCACCTCCGATAAAACTAAATATTGATGAGCTTATCAAGTACATCAGTATCAGTGCGGATGTAGATAAAGAGAAAATCAAGCATTATGCTAATGAAATGAAACTTGATATAAACTCAAATATGAACAAATCATTTTTTAAACTAAGCGGTGGAATGAAGCAGAAGCTTCTTATTGCTATCTCTCTTGCCAAAAAGAGCAATATAATCATCTACGATGAACCAACAGCAAACCTTGACCCTAAAGCTAGGGATGATTTTTACAGACTGTTAAAACAAAATGAAGAAGAAAAAGTTCTTCTTTTTGTAACACATAGACTTGAAGAGGTGAAAGACCTTGTAAATAGACAGATATATATGGATTTAGGAAAAGTGGTTTCCGATGATAAAGTTTAACCTACTACTCATCGTAGCACTCACATTTCTTACAGGCTGTAACTCTTCAGAGAGTTCATCAACGCAGTCACTTAAGAGTGAAGCTAAAGTCTGCCCTAAATGCCATATGGAAGTAAAAAAATCAAACATGCATAGTGCAAGTTTAATTAAAAATGACACTATACACTACTTTGACGATATAGGCTGTATGATTTTATGGAGCCACGAAAACAATATAGACATAGCAAAAGCTAAAGTCTTTTCTAAGGACACTGCTCACTACGTAGATGCAGCAAGTGCAAGTTACAAAATAGGTGATAAAACACCTATGTCATACGGCTTTGGTGCCTACGAAAACGGCATTAAAAACCATATAGACTATGATGAAGTATATATGAGAATGTTAAGAGGTGAGCATATGGCTAACCCAAAAATTAGAAAACAGGTACTAGGATATTAATGAAAAATTTATATTTAATCGCATATTTAGACTTAAAAGAGTCTCTTAGAGCTAAATGGTTTGTCGTTTACTCTCTTGTATTTGGAGGGATGATAGCTCTATTTTTTATTGCTGGAGTAACTGAGTCTCAAGTTATGGGTTTTAGTGGTCTTAGCAGACTTCTTCTTATGTATATACAGATTACGATTGTAATTCTGCCTATATTTATACTCATCACCACTGTTAGGTCAATCTCTGGAGACAGAGATAACCATATATTAGAGTATATGCTCTCATTTCCTATATCACTAAAACAGTACTATTGGGGTAAAATCATTGGTCGTTTTATAACTGTATATCTTCCTGTTCTTTTTGCAATGGTTATCGCTATAGTTTACGGAGCATTTAAAGGTGCCGATATTCCTTGGAATATCTTCTTCTTATATACCGGTCTTTTATTTGCAATGAGTAGTGCATTTTTAGGTATAGCATTTTTTATCTCTTCTTTTGTAAAGTCTAGTGAAGTTGCTCTTGGAATTGCATTTTTTGTATGGATATTTTTACTTGCGTTTATAGATATTGCACTTATTTCACTTATGATGCAAAACAGATTTAACGAAGAGCTTATTATCTTTATTGCTTTGGCAAATCCTATGGAGATTTTCAGAGTTGCGGCTATATCTCTTTTTGATCCAGAGTTAACAGTTATGGGTCCGGTGGCATTTTATATACTTGATTCTATGAGTCAGGTGGTGTTTGTACTTGTATCTATAGGTTACCCTCTTTTAGTAGGTCTGCTTTTTGCATTTATGGGTTACAAGATTTTTGAGAAAAAAGATTTAGTTTAATAATATAAAATCAAGGAAATATAATGATTAAAATAGTTTTAGCAGTAGTTTTAGCGGCAAGTGTTTTGTTTTCGTATGAGATGGATTACACAAGAGATACTAAAGGTTTAGTAAGACATATTAAAGTCTATAAAGATCCAAAATGGGTAGCAAAGATAGAACTAAAAGATGGCAAGAAAATCTTTTTCTGTAGCCCTAAATCAATGATAGAGTTTTATCAAAGACCAGGAAAATGGTTTGATATAGGAGTAAAGAGTGAAGATGACTTTAAAGATATCCTTGTTACGGACTTTGAAACATTAGAACCTATAAATGCTAAGGGTGCATTTTATGTTTATGGTGCAAATATAACTTCACCTGCCGGAGATGATTTAACTCCATTTGCAACTTATGAAGCAGCCCAAAACTATTCTACGACTCATAAGGGAAAGAGAATCATGAACTTTAGTGAAATATCAGATGCACTTATAAGACTTTTAAACGGAAGGATATAAGATGACTAAACCTACACCACTAGATGTTGAGATAACGTTAGATCCAAAAAGGTATATTGTTAGCGAGACAGATGCTAAAGGTAAGATTACCTACTGTAATGATTACTTTATGGAAGTCGCTGGTTATTCTGAAAAAGAACTGATAGGTTCAGCACATAACATCGTACGTCATCCTGATATGCCTAAGGTTGTTTTTAAACTACTATGGGAAACTATTTCTGCAGGTAAAAATATCAATGCTGTTGTAAAAAACCTTGCAAAAGATGGTAGATACTATTGGATATTTACAGAATTTGAAATTCGTAAAGATACTGACACTGGTGCTATTATTGGTTATCACGCTTCTAGAAAGACAATATCTAAGCATGTTATTGAAATTATTGCTGATCTTTATGCAGAACTTTTAGAGATAGAGAAAAAAGATGGTGTTGAAGCATCTCAAATATATCTAGTAAACTTCCTTAAGTCTAAAGGTGACGATGTAGATTTTTCTAACATTATGGAAGAGATTCACAGATTTTACTAAAACCACATACTAATAAGATGAAAAAACTTTTACTACTCATACTTTTCATCTCAGCACTAGATGCAAATATTCTCCAAGAAACTATAGACAAGGCTCCTTTTGGAGCTACTCTCAAACTACCTGCCGGCATCTACAAAGGCAACATAGTTATAAACAAACCTCTTACTATAGTAGGTAATGATAAAGATGTCATCATAGATGGTGGCGGTGTTGGAAAAGTCATAACTATAAACAGCTCAAACGTAACTCTTAAAAATCTAACCATTAGAAATAGCGGTAAGAAAATGTACCAGCTTGACTCAGCTATATTTATAAACAAGTCTAAAAACTCTGAGATAAGTAACTGTAAAATATTGAACTCTCTCTATGGCATAGATATGCTTATGGTAGAAGATTCTAATATATCAAATAACTTCATCACCTCTTATGACAATGACATAGGACTAAGAGGAGATGCTATAAAGATATGGCACTCTCATAACAATACTATAAGCAATAACACTATTGATAATGTAAGAGATGTCACGATAAACTACTCTGATAATAATAAAATACTAAATAACCTTGTTACAAACTCCAGATTTGCTTTACAGGTTGATCATAGTAAGAACAACATTATCAAAGATAACAGGTTCAGATATAACTCAGTCTCTTTGATGCTAATGATGACACAAAACACCAAAATCACAAATAATTCTATACAAAGCTCCAAAGGGGCTGCTGGCATCGGAGTATTGATAAAGGGTGGGTCTAACCTTATTTTTGACAATAATAAGCTTAAATACAATGCTAAAGGTATGTACATAGACTCTAAGTGGACAGAGATGAGTATGAAAAGATATATTACTAATAATGAGATATCTTACAACAAAGAAGCTATACACTTTCACTTGACTATACGTAATAATACATTTACTCATAATGTGTTTATAGGAAACATAGACGATATTGTAAAAAGTACAGCAGGTTATGAGACTAAAAAAAATGTAGTGGAGTATAACTACTGGGACAGATATACTGGTTTTGATACCAATGGAGATAACATCGGAGATACCCCTCACAAGATGTACCAATACGCGGATAGACTTTGGCACTACAATAACAAGGTAAAGTTCTTCTACGGTTCTCCCGTCATGGCGATACTAAACTTGATAGCTCAAGTAGCTCCGTTTATAGACCCTATTTTAATGATGGAAGACTCTAAACCTATCGTTAACTCCACTGTGAGTATGGATGCTCTAAAAGATTAGAGTTATAATACCTGATATCATCAGTCACTTCTTTTAGTATCCACTCGGGAAGCTCTACTATTTCATCTTCACTTTCAAGCTCGACTTCTGCAACTATTAAACCATCGTTTTCTTTATGAAAAATATCTATCTCCCAAGTATGTTTTTTATGTTTAACAAGGTAGCGTGTCTTATCTATAATAGGTTTGGCACATAATCTCTCTAGCATCTCGTTAGCATCTACTACCGGTATAGAGTATTCATACTCAAGTCGAGTAGCACCAACACTTTTACCCTTGATAGTCAAAAATGCTTCATCACCCTTCACTCTTACACGAACTGCAGTTTTATCTTTAGTTTGAATATAACCTTGTTTGATGTAGTAACCGTTTTTAAGTTTATCTAACTTATTTATATCTATTAGGAATTTTCTCTCGATTTCTAGTGCCATGCTTTACCTTCTATAATTCGTCTTTTAACATTTTAGCCCATAGTTCTTGTGGCTGTTTGACTTCTTTGCCACCATAAAATAAGGAAACCAGTTGTAGCTCTTGTGTTTGTGTTTTTTGAGCGATATGATCTGGGCTAACAGTGTATCTTCCCAAAGCCTTACTCGTTGGCCATTTGATGTGTGTATAAGAGGTATAGACTAACTCTGAACAAACTATCTTATCAGTAGTCTCAACATCAAAGTTAAAGTCGTACTTCTTTCCTAGTTGAGCAAAAGCTCTTAAAATAATGTTCTTTCTTAAAGGCATTTGCTCTTCTTTTTCTCTTAATACTGCCATATCATCAATATTTAAAAAGTGCTCTAGTGAACTAAGTACAACACCGGATCTAACTGCTTCAATAATAAAGTTTCCTTTTTCAATCTCTTGATGGTATGGAATAATGACCTGATTTTCCCATAGCCCAAGTGCTTGAAGTTCTGCCTTTGTTCCAACCCATATTGCAGCATGTCCCCAATATCCAGGTATAAACTTATCTGTTAATCTAAACGGAGTTTTTTCTAAAAGTATATCCCCTGCCCTTAGTGTGCTTGTAATCTCTTTATGTAGTTCTGGGTTATTGTACATATGACCTGTTCTTGTTGCTACTAGTCCTACACTATTTCCAAAAACTTCACTGACAAGGTTTACACTATTGTTTGTTAGTAAGCCAAACTCATCAATACTGACACGTCCATAAAAACTTAGTTTTTGTTTTATTATCTGAAAAAAGTTTTTGTCTATTAATGCTCTGTAGGAAGGACTCTTCTCAATAAGCGCTTGGAGGTAAAGCATCTGCTCATCAAACTCAAGTCCTTTATTTAAACTGTTGTTATAAAAATTTATTGCTTTTTTCATACGAAGATAATTAACTATTGAAGTATATTCATTAGATGCTATTAGTAATTCTCTACTATCAAGTCCGTATTCATTATCTTTCATATTTACAATATGGCGTAGATGTGAATGTTCTTGAAACATTGAAATATTTAATAGATAGAATGAAGATGACGAAGAAGATGAAGCAAGAACTGTTCAAAATTAAATTAAATATACATCATTTTTCTAAAAAGTTTTTTAG
>NVRL01000077.1 GCA_002732645.1 Sulfurimonas sp.
AGTTCTTTAGGTTGTAGTTTAACAATTTTAACTTCTTCTTTTTTTACTATCTCTTTTTTTGGTTCAACTCTCTCTTTTCTAACTTTTGGTTCTTTAAAAATAACAAACTTTTGAGGTGGTTTCGGCTCAATATGTTTTATTTTTTTGACTTTGATACTTATTTTTGGACCTACGCTTTTTATCTTAGTAGGTTTTGCTGGAGCTATTGTTCTTGGTTTAGGCTTTTCATATAAAGGCGTTCCCTTATATACATTATATGCTTCCCATTGTTGTTTTAAGTATTTATTAAAAGAATTATCTCTTTCATCTTTATACTTTGTAAATGATTGAGATTGTGAGCGTTTAAACTCTTCAAAACTTTGAGCACTTAGTGCAGAAGCACTAAGTGCAAGCACTATACTAAAATGGCCAAGCAGCCTGAATAATTTTGGTTCCCCATCCCTGTTTTGTTGCACGATCTACATCTCCCTGTGTTTTGTAAAGAATCTTTGCGTCACTCATTTGAGCAGAGTCTATCTTATTATGCTGGTCTATATCGTATGGACGAATTACACCACTTATTTGAATTATTTGTTTTTGATCATCAACTAATATCTCTCTTTTACCAGAGATAAAATAGTTTCCATTTTGTAAAACTTTTATTATTCTTGCCGAAACTGTTGTAGTAAACGAGGCATCTTTAGTAGCACTACCAGAACCTGAATAGGTATTTGAAGAGTTACCTGTAAATCCWATATTTGTTAGWCCATTRAGTTTATTTGCATATGCACTAACTGAAGGRTTMCCMCCAGTTGCGGCAAATGTTCCACCACCTAAAGCACTTATGTCTGACTCACTAAGTTCTTTAGCTCCAGTATTTGAGCTTTGTGCAGTCTCAGATATGACAACCCTAACTATATCATTTACATGCATAGCTTTATGATCTGAAAAGAGTGGATTATCTCCTTGACCGAATATGCTTCCTATTGAAACATAGTCCTTTTTATCTTCACGAGCCGGCATCTGTTCGACATAAGCAGGTGGCTCAAAATTTATCTCTGGATCTGTAAGTTTAGCTGTACAGCCAGTTAAAAAAAGTATAGCATAAAAAGGCATGAAGAATATTAAAATTGGTTTTATCATTATTATCTCATTTATAGGGCATAGATTTAGATATAATTCTAGCAAAAATAGTTCCAAAGGATATTTATGACTCTAAGAGAAACAATTAATCAACACGTTAAAGATGCAATGAAAGCGAAAGAGACAAAAAAGAGAGATGCTCTTCGTCTTCTTACTAGTGCTTTTAAGCAGATTGAAGTTGATGAAAGAAAAGAGTTAAATGATGACGATGTTATAAAAATTATTCAAACACAAGTTAAAAGAAGAAATGACTCTGCATCTCAGTTCAAAGATGCAGGTCGTGATGATCTAATGCAAATAGAACTTGATGAAATTGCCATCTATACTCCATACCTTCCTGCTCAACTAAGTGATGATGAACTAAGATCTGCACTTAATGATATTATCTCTAAAGTTGGAGCTTCAACTATGAAAGATATGGGAAAAGTAATGGGAATGGCTTCTAAAGCATTAGCTGGAAAAGCTGATGGAAAAAGAATTAACGAGTGTGTTAAAGAATTGTTAGCGTAGCTAACCATTCTTTAATTTTCTTAAAGCTTCTTCCTCATTATCTGTTCTCATTAAAGATTCACCTACAAGGAAAGCATCTACACCTGCTTTACTTAGATCTTCAAGCTGTCCATGCTCATAGATGCCACTCTCAGCAACAATAATTTTACCATTTGGAATCATAGGTATAAGTTCATAACATAAGTTCATATTCATCTCAAAAGTTTGTAAGTTTCTATGGTTGATACCAATGATATCACTTCCTGCATATATTGCTTTTACTAAATCTGATTTATCATGAACTTCTACTAAAGCCTCCATACCAAGATGTCTTGTATATGCTAAAAGCTCTTTTAACTCTTTTTTACTCAAAGCTACAGCGATTAAAAGAATAAAGTCAGCACCATGAACCATAGCCTCTAAAATCTGATACTTAGAAACGATAAAGTCTTTTCTTAAAAGTGGAATTCCTACATATCTTCTAATTCCACCAAGATAATCTAGAGAGCCTTGAAAGAAGTGAGGCTCAGTAAGTATAGAAATAGCACTCGCACCACCTCTCTCATAAGCCTGAGCAATTTCTAAAGGATCAAAATTTTCACGTATTACACCTTTAGACGGAGAAGCTTTTTTAACTTCTGAAATGATTCTATATGGATCTTCTTCTGTAGCTTTTAAATATGGAAATACATCCCTTGGAACTCTTGCATTAAACGCTAACGATCTTCCAAGCCAATCTRATGAAAACTCTTTTTCCCTTTTTACTAGATCTTCTTTAGTTCTTTTTATAATATCATCTAAAATCATTTTTTCTTATTATCCTTAACTTTTTTATTTTTACATTTTTTTATAGCTTTAACATGTTGTAGAACTTCAGGATCATCACCACCATCTAACTTTTTCACTTTAGATATTATTTTATAAGCTTTCTTACAATTTCCAAGTCTATAGTATCCCCAAGCTAGAGAATCAAGATAAAATGCAGAGTTAGGCTCTATTTTTAGTGCTTCTCTGATGTAGCCCATACCACCTTTTATATCTATAGAATGATCTATGAGAAGATAACCAAGGTAGTTTAGATATAGTGGTCTTTTCTCTATGCTGACTACTTCTTTCAACTTCTTTATTACAGAGTCTTGCATCTTTTTATCAGCTCTATTTTTATGGCTTTCATACTCAAATATTGCACTTTGACCAAGATAGTTAATATCACCTGTACCTAAATAAAGATCATTCGCTAACTTTGAAGCACTTTTATAGTTTTTGGCATTTATATATACTTGAAGAAGCAACTCATTATCACTGCCACTTTTTTGTAAAAAAGTCATAAGTTTAATATACTCTTTTTTATAAGCATATATTTGAACTATTTTCTTTGCTATATCATCACTTTTTTCCAACTCATAAAATCTGAGATATACAGATACAAGACCATCAATATTATTCTCATTAGAATAAAAACCTATAAGTCTTGTACATATCATTTTTGAACAACCATGCATCCTAGCGTGAGTTTCAAGTTGTGCAATAGCCTCTTTATTTCTCTGTAGATTAACATATAAAATTATTGCCATTCTATCTAAGATTTTTTCATTATAATCTTTAGTGTAAGCACTTTCAAGGTATTTAAGAGCAGTATTGTACTTTTTCTGTTTTACATATACTTCACTAACTAAAACATAGTCATTTACATCTTTAGACTTCTCAACTAGTGCTATTGATAGAACTCTTGCTTCTTCATATTTTCCATCACCGATTAGAGCGACTATTTTTAATCTAATAAGTTTGAAATCTTCTATTTTTCCATCTGTTTCACGATTTACCTTAGAGATAACATCAGCATTTTTATGTGCTGCTAAGTCATTTTGAAGTGACTTGTAAAGGTACTCTTTTTTATCTGATTTTTCATATAGTGAGTTAAATATGATTGAAGCTGAGTTGTAGTCTTTTAACTCTTCAGCTCTTAGGGCAAAAAGTATATAAGCGTCTTCTTCTTCAAAAGCTTTTTCATTTGGTTTTAAAGACTCTGTYTTAGATATACATCCACTAAAAAGTATTACTAAAAACAGAGATAAAAATATTTTAATCATTATTGTTTCCTATTATTCCCGGACACTCTTGCTTTAACTCATCTACTCTCTCTTTATAATAATCCCAAAATGGAAAAGTTATACATTGAGACGGACGAGCCTCATAAACTTTACAACCGTTTATCTCTCTATCATAAAATATACATTCATGTGACTCATTATACTTTATCTCTTTGATAGAGTACTTATAACCTTTTTTAAAAAGGTATTCATTTACAAAATCTCTAATATCTAAATCTAATAATTTACTAATCGCTTCYATATCACTTTTAGTTACATATATATAACCGCTCTCACCTGTACAGCATCTACCTTCACAAGTAGAACATGCCGATGTATCAAAAGCGTAACTAAAACCATCTTTTTTAACTACAGATGACATTTAATACTCTGCGTTGAAGCTTTTTTATAGATGCGTACTGAATCTTGTGATAATTCACTGCCATTAGAGCTAATTAGTGGTTTATGCACCTGCATAAGAGATGATGAGCCATTCCTAACGTGTAACATTACTATCGAGGCTCCCCTATCTGCTTTTGGATGTACAAACTGAGCATCCACTACTCTTAACTTCACCCGATCTAGTTCTACACATATAAGACCAAACTGAGAGGCATCGTAACAAAAAATAAAATGAGATCTGGGCTTTAATAGCCTTGAGACCTTTTTAAAAAATGCTTTTAAAGGTAAGTTGATATTATACCTTGCATTAAATAACATCTCATTCTTACTAACAGAAACATTGTCATGATAGAAAGGAGGGTTAGATATTATGTAGTCATATTTTACATTTTCATCCATATTTACAAAGTCAGTTTTATAAATTTTATACTCAATTTTATTGACTCTTGCATTTATAGTAGCGTACTGGACAAAAGCATCTTGCTTCTCAACTGCTTCAAGTTCTACTTTTTTATTATCACGAGCAACTAGAAGCCCTACTATCCCACAACCTGCACCGACATCCAGAACCCTGCCCTTTGGGTTAAAAGAGTCTATAAAATCATACAAAAACACAGAGTCACTATTGTAACAGTAGCCTTCTTGTGGCTGGTAAAGAAGCATCAAACACCTTTTGGATATAATTTTAACATTATATCTCAAAGGCATTAAAATATGATAATTATCCCAGCACGTTTAGCATCTACTAGGTTTCCTCAAAAAGTTTTAGCAGATATTGGCGGTCTACCTATGGTTGTTAGAACTGCAAAAACTGTTTCTCATATTGATAGAGTAGTAGTAGCTGCTGATGATGAAAAAATAATTGCTATTTGTAAAGAATACGGTATTGAAGCGATGCTTACTTCTACAACTCATAAGAGTGGTACTGACCGTATAAATGAGTGTGCAAATATCTTAAAACTAGATGATAATGAGATAATCATTAATGTTCAAGCTGATGAGCCTTTTATAGAACCAGAAGTTGTAGAGTCACTTATGAGTAAACTAAAAGAACTTCAAGAAAAAGATGAACCCTTTATTATGGGAAGTTGTTACAATGCTATAAATGCGGAGTCTGCCCAAGATCCAAACCTTGTTAAAGTTATTTTAGACAGTGATAATAATGCCATATATTTCTCCCGTTCTTTAATTCCATATAATAGGAGTGGAAGAGCGAACTATTTTGGACATATCGGCATCTATGGTTTTAGTAAAAAAAGTCTCAAAGAGTTTTGTAATCTTGACGGTGCACCAATAGAAGATATAGAAGGTTTAGAACAACTTCGAGCTATTCACCATCAAAAGAAGATAAGCATGTTAAAAGTTGCAAGTACAGGTTTTGGTATAGATACCCCTGAGGATTTAGCCAGAGCTATAGAAATATTTCTATAGACTCTACGACCTTGGCTTTATATAAATAGTATAATCTCCAAACTGCTCATTTAGAGCGAATTCATGCTTTTTACAAAAAGTAGAGTTCATTTTCTCTATCATTTTTTGAGCTTCTTCTTTAGCTTTTTCTTCTGAATCAAACTCAAGATTTTCAGCCATTCCRCTTTTTAAAAAACAACTACAAACATTTTCAACTCTTACTTTGTATGCCATTTATCCACTCCTTTAAATAAGTAATAAAAGTTAATTTATTTAATTTTTTGGGCTACATATTTTCTTTGAAAATAAGTGCTCCAAAAATTATAACTTTTATCAGRAGTCAAAAATATCGTCTAAATCTTCAAGAGAATCATCAGAATTGTCATTCATCTTAAGCATTCCACTGATTGTCTCACAGTTTACTACTATAGTATCATTCATAAAATCAGCACTTGGAGCACCGCTATGAAATGACATATGAATCCATGTTGACATATCATTACTAAAAGCCTTACACATAGTTCCAAGATCAGAAGAGTTTTCTATAAATTCTTTTGTGTGTTGAGACATATCGTATGCAAAAGCAGTAAGTGCTTTTGATATTACATATACTTCACTGTATGTAGATAGTATAGAACCTAACTTCTCCAAATAAGTATATATCTCTATAACTTCTTCTTCAGTTATATCACCACTACCAACTACTAGCATTAATGACCCAAGTTTAGTAGAGTACTCTTCTAAATCATAAAGATCWWCYNNATCANATKTWKTYAYWWWSWGMWRATTCWSTAGATGAATATTCTAGAGGAGAAGCTATTACATCTTCTTCTTTTTCTATGATTATAGGAGAAACAGGCTGAGCACATAGTTCTTCATCCTCTTCTTTAGTGTAAACCTTAGAGAGTTTAAAAGATATTTTAGAATGTTCTATCTTATATTCACACTCAGGCTTATTCTTTTTTACAATCAACTGTGCAAGATTTTTAGGTAGTTTATCGATTCTAGTTAGTGTAAAAAACTGTGATTCATCTGATTCTTCTATATAGATGCCACTCTCAATAGAGAGTTTTACTTGTACTTCTGCAATTGAAAAAATAATTCTGACAACATCACTTAAAGACTCATTTTTTCTTCTAGCATTTAAAAGAAAGAACTCCCAAAACTCAGAGAGTGAATCTTCCGATTTTATAATAAAGTTTGTATGTCTAGAATATATCTCATTTGTAAAAATATTCATAGTCCTACTGTTTAGTTTATCATGTCCTCTAGCTTCTATAAGAGTGATGTAGTTTTCTATCCTACTTGAAAATATATCAGCATTCACTGGCTTAGCAATATAGTCTTCTGCTCCAATATTTAAGATTTCTTTTTTTCTGTCACTATCATCAACAGCAGAAACAGCAATGATCATTACCTCTAAATTACTCTCTCTAATGATTTGAGTAGCTTCTATACCATCCATATTTGGCATCATTATATCCATTAGGACTATATCAAAAGTGCTCTCTTTACATTTTTGTACAGCTTCTAAACCATCACTAGCTTCATCTATATTAAATTCTACTCCATAATCTTCTTCATAATCTTCAAGAAGAAGTTTTAAAATCATCCTATTATTTGCATTATCATCTACAATTAATATTTTCACACCACTATCCTTTTCATAAGTTCTTTAACACATCTATTATAATCTTTCATACCCTTTGATCTCTTCTCATCTAAAACAATAGGTGAGCCTGACTCAAATTGTCGTGCTAGTTTTATATCTACTCCAATAGGTGAGAGTAGTTTTTCTTCTCCGAAAGACGTTTTCACTTTTGCAAGAGACTCTTTATGTTCATTTATATGTGGATTATACATAACTGGCAATATTGATATATCAGCGATTTCTCGCCCTTGTCCAGATGCACTTTGATACACGGCACGAAGCATCTGCCCAACTGCGACTACACCTAAGTGATGCGGGACAAAAGGGATAACAACAGCATCTGCAACCTCTAAAGAGTTTTTCAAAAGAGCATCGAAAGTTGGAGGGGTATCTATAACACAGTAGTCAAAAAAGTCAGCAATATTTTCTCTTTTAAAACGACTCTTCAAAACACCTCTAAGATCTGAGTACTCATATACATCAAAAAAAGCTAAGGCTGGGGATAAAGTCAGGTTATCATGAACAGTTGGAATAAATGTTTCACTAAGAGTATGCCCTGTAAATATTGAGTGTACTCCTAACTCTTCACTAGGTTCGCATCCAACACCTATACATGCATGTCCCTGTGTATCAAAATCTAAAAGTAAAACTGATCCATATTTTGCTAAACCACTTGCAATATTTACCGCAGTAGTAGTTTTAGCAGATCCACCTTTACGATTACTAATTACAATGGTTTTCACTAATCTCAAATCCTTCTAAAACTTGTTGAAAAAGTTTTTTACTATCTCCAAACTCACAAGAAACAGCATAGTTTTTCTGATATGCCATTATTAGTTGTAAAACTGCCAGATGTACATCTTCACACTCTGTGAAGTTAAGTTTAGCTTCATCCGGTGCAATGCCTTGTAAAAAATCTCTAAATGAGACGACCTCATCTTCATAGATCACAGATGCAAATGTTGCCGTATTTTTTTCATATGTTATTGCCATTATATACTCCTGATATAAAATCTAACTTGGTATTTTCAATGTTTTAATTACATTTATTAAAACACCATCTAAATCCAGAATACCTGATAGTTCTAAGTACTCACTAATACTTTGCTCTTCATCACTATTCATTATTTGAGATTCCTCAATATGCGCTAYRTCATCTATAGAATCAACTWTTATAGCGAAATGTTCAGTGCCATTTTCATAAAAAAGTAACTTTAAAGAAGAGTCTTCGACATCTTTATTTTCATCTTCATGTGGAGGAAGTCCTATAACTTTACGGAAATTTAAAACTTTTATCACACTACTTTCATAAGACATCATTCCATCTATCAAATCGTGAGCATTAGGTATCTCAGTCAATTCAACTATTTGAATAATTCTCTGTATATTTTCAATATCTAAAGCGTAATGACTACTTCCAACATTAAAAACTATTAAATCCATCATTCCAAAACCCTCTCTATGCCACYACGACAATATCTTCTTTTAACTTCTGTGAAATACCTAAAAGACCTATAGGGTCAATAGCCATAATTATCKGTCCATTACCAAGTAGTGCTGTACCACTAAATAAAGGATGATTTTCCATAATCCCAACTAGAGGTTTTTGAACTACATCTAATTGTCCTAAGAACTTATTAACCACAACTGCTAAAAGATTATTTTTAATATTTAAAACAACAATAGAGAGTGGCTCATCCTCCATAACTTCTTCATTTAACATAGACTTAACAAAAAGAAGAGGAATAACTTCTCCTCTAATATACACAAATGGTTCATTATGAAGATACTCTATCTCAGAGCGATCTAGTTTAACAGTCTCACTTACACTATCCATCGGAAGTCCATAATGAATATCATTCATCTGAATATGTAAAAGTGATGTAACAGCTAAAGACATAGGAATTGATAAAGTTATAAGTGTTCCCTGATTAGCTTTAGTTTTTATACTTATACTTCCACCAAAGCCTTCTATAGACTTTTTAACAACGTCCATTCCAACACCACGTCCACTAAATTCTGTTATCTCATCTACTGTTGAGAGACCAGGAAGTAGAACTAACTCTGACATCTCATCTTCACTGAGGGCATCTATCTGCTCAGGAGTCATAAGACCTTTCTCTAGTACTTTACCCGCTACTCTATCTATATTTATCCCAGCACCGTCATCTTTAATCTCTATAATAATTTTATCTGATTGTGCAAATGCTTTAAGCGTAACATTTCCGCTAGAGCTCTTACCTTTTTGCTCTCTAACATCGGGCATCTCAATACCGTGATCAAGAGAGTTTCTCATAATATGTATCATTGGATCAGCTAGCATCTCGATCATATTCTTATCAAGCTTAGTCTCTCCACCTTCCATCTCTAACTTAACTTTTTTACCAAGTTTTTTAGATATATCACGAACGAGTTTAGGATATCTGTCAAATACATATGAGATAGGTAACATTCTCATACCCATAATCAAGTCTTGAAGCTGTTCTGAGAGACGATTAATAAAAATATATTTATCCATAATCTCTCTTTTAATAGTCTCTTGTGTCATACTGACAACATTATCGGCTAAGTATGGAAGAGAGTTTTTAGCAACTAGAAGTTCACCGACAACATTCATCAGACTATCAATAGACTCTTGATCGATTTTAACAGTTTTACCAACTACAGCTTTTTGAACCTCTGCTTTTTTAGCTTCTATTTTTTTTATGACTTTGGGAACTATAACTTCCTGAGAAGGTTCTTCTTTAAATTGCTCAGGCTTAACTTCGACCGCTACTACTTTTTTTTCAACTTGAACCGGAGCTTCAACTTTTATTTTTTCTTGGACATTTTCCTCTACAATAGAGCCACCTAACTGTGATTGCAAGAAAGTTTTTATCTCATCTTTTGAACTAAACTCCGATGGCATTTCCGGTACAAATTTTCTAATCTTGTCCATAATTACCATTACACGTTCTATGTCATCATCACTCTCTACATTATCAAGTGCAAGCAGTTGCTGCTCTTGTATATTTTCAACTGTTTTTGCAATATCATCAGTCATCTCTATAGTAGCTTGAGCTTCGAGTTCAGCTTCAATCTCTTCTTCTATATTTTCTTCGTTTACAACTTCATCACTACTTAATTCAATATTATCATCAGCTTGATATACTTCACCTTTATAAAGATTATCGAAGAAATCACATAGTTTTGTGGTCTCTTTAGCATCTATTAAACCACTGATGTCTAAAAATCTTTGAAGTTGTGCGTGTTGAAGTGTATCAGCACCAACTAACTCCATAGATCTCTCTACTTCTTCAATGATACCCGCTAAGTCTAAGTCTTCGGCAATATTATTTAGCTCTTTTAGGGAATCTAACTGATGTCCTGCTTCTCCAACATCAACTGACAATAGAGTAGAAATATCTAGAGGTAAAAACTGAAGCTCATCTATAAAGTTAAACAGAGCGTCCTCTATCTCTTCAAAAGTAGCTTTAATAAATGCTGTGAGTTGAAC
>NVRL01000078.1 GCA_002732645.1 Sulfurimonas sp.
AATGCAATAGATGCTCTCCTTTTATTAAAAGATCAAAATATAAATACAAGTAGTATAAAAGGTGCACTTTATAAGATATTTATTTATCCATTTTTTGTACCGTGTCTAGTGGTTATTATCTTCTTTTTTGTTCCAATAAGTGCAAGATTTTTAAATGTTTCTCTCTTTAGTTTTGGGGCGATTCTTGCAACTCTTTTGGTTTGGGGAGTATTGTTTATGCTTATAGAACTCTCAAATAATAAAACAATTTCAAGCGAAGCAGGTGTCGTTGCACCCGTAATAGTTCTCTTTTTTATAGCCATTCGGCAATGGCGAAAATACCGCTTAGCTACTTAATATTTACATATTAAAAGTTCATCTTTTACAATACAAGACAAGCTTGCTCTACTTTATAACAAAAATATAAGCACTTTTTGGATAAAATCATTTAAAAAATAGTTGGAAATTTTACAATGAACTTTAAAGAACTGGCATCTGAGTATAAAACACCACTGTACGTTTATGACTTGGACTATATGAGTGAACAATATCAAGAGTTAAAGACGGCATTTAAAGGTAGAAAATCTATCTTAGCTTATGCTGTAAAAGCAAACTCAAATCTCAGTGTAGTTAAGCACTTCGCAGATTTAGGAAGTGGAGCAGATTGTGTTTCTATCGGTGAAGTACGTCGTGCATTTCTTGCAGGAGTTCCAGCATATAAAATTATTTTTTCAGGTGTTGGTAAGAGTGATGATGAGATTCGTGAAGCGATAGAGAAAGATATTCTTTACATCAATGTTGAGAGTGAAGCAGAGCTTTTTCGTGTTGAAGTTATAGCGAAAGAGTTAAATAAAACTTCTCGCATCAGTATTCGTGTTAATCCAAATATTGACCCTAAAACTCATCCTTATATCTCAACAGGATTGCATGACAACAAGTTTGGTGTTGACATAGGTACGGCTAAAAGAATGTATATACTTGCAAAGAACTCTGAATCTCTTGATCCTGTCGGTGTACACTTTCATATTGGTTCACAGCTTACRCACTTAGAGCCAATATATGAATCAGCTGTAATCGTAGCTGATTTGCTTCGTTCATTAGAAGCTATAGATATAAAGTTAAAGTTTTTTGATATTGGCGGTGGGCTTGGAATCACTTACGATGATGAAGTTACAATCAAACCATATGATTATGCACAAGCTATATTAGGAACTCTAAAAGGTCTAGATCTGACAGTAATTTGTGAACCAGGAAGATTTTTAACGGCAAATGCAGGCTACTTTTTAACTAAGGTTCTGTATGAGAAACAAAATGGAACTAAGAAGTTTGTAGTTGTTGATGGAGCTATGAATGACCTTCTACGTCCAAGTCTTTACAGTGCTTACCACAAAATAGAGGCTATTACAGACTCTAAGTCCCAGCCAAGAAATGTTGATATTGTCGGTCCTGTTTGTGAGAGTGGTGACTTCTTTGCAAAAGATTACCCACTACCTGAGTTAAATCGTAATGATTTAATAGTAGTTCACAGTGCTGGAGCTTATGGCTTTGGTATGGGAAGTAACTATAACACTCGTGGTAGAAGTGCTGAGGTAGCAGTCAAAAATGGTGAAGCTAGACTTATTAGAAAAAGAGAAAACTTTGAAGACTTGGTGGCTCTTGAGCTAGAGTTCTTGCAGAACTAGGATTACATAGGTATGATTTTGTTAAGAGATAAGTTTTATAAGGTGTTCACTTGTACTTCATAGATGTGCAAGGCACTTTAATCAGCGACAGTGATAAATCTCCTATTCGTGGAAGTATTGAATTTATTGGGATGTGTAATGAGAAAAATATTCCATATATGGTGATTACAAACAATACTAAAAAAGCGTCTAATGATTTTTATAACTATCTACGCTCTATAGGTTTTGAGTTTGATTTTTCTAAGTACCTTGATCCTTTAATGCTTTTAGAGTCTCGTGTATCAAAAGTGTCAGTTGCAGCTTATGGTGCAGATGAATTTTTAAAAACTTTGGTAACTATGGGTTATACCCTTAACTATGAAAACCCAGAGACAGTTTTAGTAGCAATAAAAGAAGATTTTGACGCAAATGAGTACGCTCAAATGATAGACTTTTTACTCTCAGGTGCTTCGCTAGTTGGAATGCATGAGACATCGATATATGCTAAAAATTCTAAGAGATACCCTGGAGTTGGAGCAATTTTAAAGATGCTTGAGTTTGCTACTTCTGTAAGTTATGAAGTGGTAGGAAAACCTAGTGAGGCTTTTTATAACGAATCCCTTAAGATGTTAAAAGAGCAAGACAGCAGTGCTGACTTTAGTGATGTAACTATGATTAGTGATGATGTTAAAGGTGACTTAGGTGGAGCAAAAGAGATGGGAATGAAGACTGTTTTTGTAACAAGTGGAAAGTACAAAACAGAGGAAGAAATAGTTCCATTTTTAAAATCTGAACTTAGACCTGACTTGGTTTACGGTGATATGCAAAATATTTTGGAGGCAATATGAAAACTTTAGATGATTGTAGAGAAGCGATAGATGCTATTGATAATGAGATGCTAGAACTTCTTAACAAGAGAATGAAAGTTGTTGAGAGAGTTGGTGAGATAAAGAATGAATCTGGTGGAGCGATTTATAGACCAGAGAGAGAAAAAGCTATTATCCAAAGACTTGAAGCACAGAGTAAAGCTGCAAGTGGAGCTCTAAATAAGAGTGCTATTGAAGCAATATTTCTAGAGATATTTGCAGTTTCTAGAAACTTAGAGCGTCCAGAAAAGATAGCTTACTTAGGACCAGAGGGTACATTTACTCATCAGGCGGCAGAGAGCCGTTTTGGTGCTATGAGTGACTATATTTCAGTAAGTTCTATTCATTCTGTGTTTAAAACATTAGAGTCAAAAAGAGCAAAATTTGGTGTAGTACCTATAGAAAACTCAAAAGACGGTATTGTTGGTGAGACACTTGACCTCTTAGCTAAAAGTACAGTTAAGATTGTTGCTGAACTATATATGCCGATTCACATGTCATTTGTGACTAAAGCAACAAGACTAGAAGATATAAAAAAGATCTACTCAAAAGACAAAGGTTTTGGACAATGTAGAGAGTTTTTATCTGAGCATGACCTTATAAATATAGAACATATACCGGTAGAATCGACTGCAAAAGCAGCAATACTTGCATCTGAAGATCCAAACTCTGCTGCAATCTGCTCTCATATTGCAGCTAAACTTTATAATGTTCCAACTATGTTTGAAAACATAGAAGATGAGCATGACAGTTCAACTCGTTTTGTAATTCTAAGTGACTTTAAAAATGCTGTTAGTGAGCATGATAAAACATCAATACTTGTAAAACTTGAAGATGCAAAAGAAGCAGGTTCTCTTGTTCATTTTTTAAAAGATTTTGATGATGAAAAGATAAACTTATCAAAAATTGAATCTCGTCCATCAAAAGACAAGTCAGGTTTTGGTTATTGGTTTTATATAGATTTTTATGGGCATATAGATGATTCTCATATTCAGAAGGTACTATCTAAGCATGATGCAGAAGTGACTTGGCTTGGAAGTTATGTAAAGGGTGAAGATGAACTTTAATGCTAAAATGAAAGATATTAAAAACTATGAGGCCGGAAAGCCTATAGAATTAGTTGTTAGAGAGTTTGGTATTGAACCAAAAGATATTGTTAAATTAGCAAGTAATGAAAATCCTAACGGTTGTTCTCCAAAGGTTCAAGAAGCTGTGTCAAAAATAGTTTCAAAAATGGCTTTATATCCTGATGACTCTATGACGGCTCTTAAGAGTTCACTGAGTAAGAGATTTGATGTAGAAGATGAGAATGTAATTATTGGATCAGGAAGTGATCAGGTAATAGAGTTTTTAATACACGCAAAAGCAAATTCAAAATCTAAAATACTTATGAATTCTATTACATTTGCTATGTATGAGATATATGCAAAACACGTTGGCGCAGAGATTTTAAGAACTTCTACACAAGAACATGACCTAGATGAGTTTTATGAAATATATAAAGCAGAAAAACCTTCTATTATATTTTTATGTACTCCAAATAATCCAACAGGAGATGCTATAGATGCGAGTAAACTTTTTGACTTTGTTAAAAAGATCGATAGTGATACACTTGTAGTAGTAGATGGAGCTTATATGGAGTATGCTTTAATTAAAGACAGCTCTAAAGAAGTAAAACCAAAAGATTTAGTTGATCAGTTTGATAACGTAATTTATCTTGGAACCTTTTCAAAAGCTTATGGTCTTGGTGGTATGCGTGTCGGTTATGGTTTAGCAGATGCTAAAATAATAAAAGAACTATATAAATTACGACCTCCTTTTAATATTACAACACTATCTTTAGAAGCTGCAAATGTTGCCTTAGAAGATGAAGAATTTGTAAACAAAAGTATAGTTGAGAACTTTAGTGAGATGAAACGCTATGAAGAGTTTGCAAAAGAGCAAAAAATAGATATAATTAACAGCTATACAAATTTTGTTACTTTATGTCTAAATTCGAGTCAAAAATCATCTGAAGTAGCAGACCTTCTGCTGAAAAAAGGGATGATAGTTAGAGACCTTAGTGGTTACGGTATGAACGCAATAAGAGTTACAGTTGGAACACAAGAGCAAAATAGCCGCTTTTTTGAACTAACAGCAGAAATTTTGTAATTGTAAAATGGGAAGTTGATGGATTTTAAAGTACTTTTTTCTCAGTTAGTTGTTCTTTATACAAAGCTAACTTCGCAGCAGAGAACTATTATTGCTGCTGCCATTATCGGTATAGTCGCATTTTTAATTTTYATGGTTGTTTACACAGCTAAKAAARATACTGACGATCAATACGAAATCCTTTTTAACTCTCTAAGTTCTGAAGATGCAGCTAAAGTAGTTGAGCAACTTGAAAAAGATGGAATCAAATATAAACTAGAAGATAATAATATCATCAAAGTACCAAAAGATATTGTTTATAAAGAACGTATTACTATTGCTTCTATGGGTATTCCAAAAAATACAGGAGTAGGTTTTGAACTTTTTGATAATCAAGAGTTTGGAGCTACAAGTTTTGACCAAAATGTTAAATATCTTCGTGCTTTAGAAGGTGAACTTTCACGTACTATAAATGCTCTTATTCCAATCGAATMAGCTAGTGTTAGCTTAGCTATTCCAAAAGACACTCTTTTTGTTGCTAAACAAGTTGACCCTAGTGCTTCGGTTATGGTTCAAATGGTTGAAGGTAGAAGACTCTCTTCAAAGCAGATCCGAGGTATCAAAAACCTTGTTGCTTCTGCAGTACCAAAGATGAAGTCAGCTAATGTAATGCTGGTTAATTCTGATGGTGAAACGCTTGGTGATGAAGATGAGATGTCTCAGATGAGTGAACTCTCAATTGTTCAACAAAAGTTTAAAACTAAAGAAGAGAAAAAAAGACAGAGAAAAATTATGCAAGTTATTTCTCCTTTTGTAGGAGGGAATGAAAAAGTAGTTGCACAAGTGACTATAGAGTTTGATTTTTCTATTAAAAGCACTACATCTGAGATCTTTGATCCTGAAAATGTTGTAAGAAGTGAACAGGTAAGTGAAGAGAAGAGAGAGGGTGCTTCTCCAGCTGAAATAGGCGGTGTCCCTGGTACTGTAAGTAATATTGGTCCAGTTCAAGGTCTTAAAAGTAATCAAACTAGTGAGAAATACGAAAAAAATACAGGTACAACTAATTATGAAGTTGGTAAAACTGTATCTACTACAAAAAGTCAGTTCGCAAGGATTAAAAGAATCAGTGCAGCGGTTATAGTAGATGGTAAATACAAGTTTAAAACTGATGAAGAGGGTAATCCTACAGATAATCTTGAGTATRTAGCACTTCAAGAGAGTGATCTTGATGCTTTATCTTCTCTTGTTAGCAGATCAATAGGAATTAATGAAGCTAGAGGTGATGAAATAAGTGTTAAGAACCTACAGTTTAAAAGAAGTGATACTTATATTGAAGTTGATGGTGTATCTCAAGCTGTTATGTTTAGCCAGACTTATTTAGCTCCATTTTCTGGAGCATTTAAATATCTGTTTGTTCTTATCCTACTTCTTATCCTCTACAAAAAAGTTATTTCTCCTTTTGCCTTTAGAATGCTAGAAGTATCTAAAGAAGATGATGAACTTGACCGTCCTACACTTGATATAGATGATGATGAAGAAGAAGACTTAGTAGAAAAAGTTCAACAAATGCGTAAAAAAGTTGAGAGTCAGCTTGGTGTTGGTGAAGGCTTTAATGAGGATGAACTTAAACATGAAGTGTTACTTGAAAAAGTTAGAACAATGGCAGAAGATGGACCAGAAGAGATAGCGTCTTTACTTCAGTCACTTTTAACAGACGAGGATGATGTCGTTAGAGAGAGGTCAATAAGATAATGAATTTAAGCCCAGTACAGCAAGCAGCTTTTGATGAAATGAGTATGGCTGAGAAAATCGCTATATTACTTATGCAGTTAGGTGAAGATGCAACAGCAGGTGTCTTCTCAAATATGACTGTTGATGCGATTACTGAAGTCTCTAAATATATTGCAGGCAATAGAACAGTTGAAAAAGCTGTAGCTACTGCAATACTTGAAGAGTTTCATGCGATATTCCAATCTGGACAGTTTCTTACTACCGGTGGTATGGAGTATGCAAGAGAACTTCTATATAGAACCCTCGGACCTGAAGAGGCTAAAAAAGTTTTAGAAAAACTATCAAAAAGTATGCAAAATACTCAAAACTTTTCTTATCTTTCAAAAATCAAGCCTCAGCAGTTATCAGACTTTATTRTYAATGAGCATCCTCAAACTATTGCTYTWATYTTRGCWCATATGGATGCAACAGAAGCGGCAGATACTCTTCAGTACTTTCCAGATGATCTGCGCTCTGAAGTTGCAATGAGAATGGCAAAACTTGGAGACATCTCTCCTTCTGTTATTAAAAGAGTCTCAGCAGTCTTAGAGTCTAAACTTGAGTCACTTGCTTCATACAAAGTTGAGGTTGGTGGACCAAGAGCTGTTGCGGATATCTTTAACCGTCTTGGTGCTAAGTCTGCTAAAGCTACTCTTTCTCAAGTTGAACAGGTTGATGAAGAACTTGCAACTCTAATTAAAGAGATGATGTTTACATTTGAAGATATTGTAACGCTTGATAAAAATGCTATTACAGAGATTTTAAAAACCGTAGATAAAAAAGAACTTATGCTTGGTCTTAAAAGTGCACCTGAAGATCTTAAAGAGAAGTTTTTCTCTGCAATGAGTGAGAGAGCTAGAGAAGCATTTGATGAAGAGATGCAGTTCCTTGGTGCTGTTAAAATGAAAGATGTTGAAACTTCTCAGAGAAAAATTGTTGAAGTTGTTAATGGACTTGCTGAAGCGGGAACAATCCAAATGGGTTCAACTGACGAGATGGTAGAGTAGGTAATTATTATGGCAACTGTAATCTCAAGCGATAAGCTATCAAAACATACTATAGATAAATATACTTTCAAAGTTTTAGCTTTTGGTGGTACATCTAATGAAGAAGAAGATAGTGAAAAATCAACACTTACAAAAGATGATAATCCTGGTCTTAGAGAAAGTGATATAGACTCGAGTGCAATGAGTAAAAGCTCTAAAGATTCACTTATAGAGTCATTGATGAAAAAGACTGATGAGATGTCATCAAACTTTATTAAACTTCAGATGAAGCTAGAGGCTATGAGCGAAGAGCACGTTGCTGAACTTGAAAAGGTTAAGGCTGAATCTTTTAATGAAGGAATACAAGAGGGTAAAGATCAAGCATCTAGGGATGAAGAAGCAAGTATGGCAAATGGATTAGCTCAATTTTCTGCATCTGTAGCGACTTTAGATAGTCGTGCGCATGATTATGAAAGAGCTTTAGAAGGTATAAAGAGTGAGCTTATTAGTGCAGCTCTTGATATCTCTAAAGAAGTTATAAATATTGAGTTAAATGAGAGTTCAACTGCTATAGCTGAAGTACTTTCCAATGAGCTAATTAAAGAGTTACAGAGTGCTTCTAAAGTAACATTAAAAGTAAATCCTAAAAATCATGGTGAGATTTCACAAAGAATAGGTTCATTAGAACATGTTAATATTGTCTCAGATAGTGCTGTAAGTGAAGGTGGTGTAATTGCCATAAGTGATGCAGGAAATATAGATGCCCAGATTTCAAAAAGATTTGAGAGAGTTAAGAGAGCGGCTTTAAGTGAATAAAAAAAATATGAATGTAAAAGAAAAAAGTATAAAAGAGTTAGAGACTCTTTGCCAAGATATAAGAGAAGAGATTTTAAGAGTGGTTAGTAAAAATGGTGGACACTTAAGTTCAACACTTGGTGCAACTGAAATCATAGTAGCTATGCATAAGGTGTTTGATTCTAAAAAAGACCCCTTTATTTTTGATGTTYCACATCAATCATATGCACATAAACTTCTTACAGGCAGATGGGAAGAGTTTGATACACTACGTCAGTTTGGCGGAACATGTGGTTATACAAAACCGAGCGAGTCTGAACATGATTATTTTGTTGCAGGACATAGTTCTACCTCTATATCTTTAGGAGTTGGTGCTGCAAAGGCAATTGCTTTGAAAAAAGAGCAGAAGAGTAGAATACCTGTTGTGATGATTGGTGATGGTTCTATGACTGCCGGTATGGTTTATGAAGCACTGAATGAGCTTGGTGATAGAAAATACCCGATGGTTATTATACTTAATGATAATGAGATGAGTATAGCAAAGCCAATTGGTGCACTTAGTAGAATGCTTAGTTCTGCAATGGCATCTCCGTTTTACCAAAAGTTTAAAAAACATACTGAAAACTTTGTAGATAACTTTGGTGAAGGTGCTCACTATATCGCTAAGAGAATGGAAGAGTCTCTTAAACTTATTACTCCTGGCTTGTTGTTTGAAGAGATGGGTATAAACTATATTGGTCCCGTTGATGGACACAATTTAACTCAACTCATTGAAATAATGCAAACAGCAAAAAAGCTTAATCAGCCTGTAATTATTCATGTTCAAACTATCAAGGGTAAGGGTTATGACATTGCAGAAGGTAAAGAAGAAAAGTGGCATGGTGTTGGTCCTTTTGACTTAAGTAACGGACACAGTTCAAAGAAATCTTCTGCTAAGAGTGCTACTCAGATATATACAGAAGCTCTTATGCATCTGGCAAAAAATGATGAGAAGATTGTTGGTGCGACGGCAGCGATGCCAAGTGGTACAGGACTAAGTGAACTAATGGAGATTTATCCAGATAGGTTTTGGGATGTAGCTATTGCAGAACAACATGCTGTAACATCTATGGCGGCTTTAGCAAAAGAGGGTTTTAAACCATTTTGTACTATCTACTCGACATTCCTGCAACGTGGATATGATCAGATAATACATGATACATGTTTGATGGATTTACCGGTTGTATTTGCACTAGATCGTGCTGGAATAGTTGGGGAAGATGGTGAGACTCACCAAGGTGTTTTTGATATCAGCTTTTTAAGAGCTGTACCAAATATGACACTATTTGCTCCAAGAGATGAGAAGTCATTTCATCAAGCACTTGGGTTTGCGGCAGAATATCAGCATCCTTGTTCTTTGAGATATCCGAGAGGTTCATTTATAGAGACCAGCTTACCGGAATCAGCTCCATTTGAGCTTGCTAAGTCACAACTGCTTCGTTCAAACGATAGTGAGATACTTTTCATAGGTTATGGAAATGGTGTTGGCCGTGCTTATGAGACAGCTGAGTTGCTAGATGCTGAGGTAAGTATACTGGACTTAAGATTTGTAAAACCTCTGGATGCACAGATGCTTAAAGAGATGGCAGTTAAACACAAAAAATGGTTTGTATTTAGTGACAGCTCAAAGATGGGTGGTGTTGGCTCTGCTATTTTAGAGTTTTTAGCTCACGAGAAGATTTTAGATGTTGCCTTAGAGAGTTTTGAATATGAAGATAAGTTTATAACTCATGGAAATACAAAGCTGGTAGAAGAATCACTTGGACTTCTTCCTAATCAGTTAGCTAAGAGAGTAGAAGCACTCTCTTAGCGCGCAAGACTCGTCTTTACAGTTGTTAACCTCAATTGTAATATGAGAAATCTTATGAAAATCACTAAGTAACTCTTTGTAGTGCTCTATAGCATTTGGAAAATGAGTTACTATAGATATGATTGCAGCATAATCATTTGCTCCAACCCTCCACACATGAATATCAGAAATCCTATTATCAGCATCTTTTTCTATAGCATCTATAATTTTCATTTGATAATAGTTCTATATTTGCAGCATGTTTAAAAATCATCATATGTATAAAATAATTAGGTAAAGTGTATTTAAAAATTTTAAATTCACTTTCAGTCATTGTTTTAATTACTATACTATTATCGTAAGTAAAATACATAAATTGCCCTCCAGCTCAATCATTAAATTTTTCGATTATTTTCGATTATTCAATAAATTCAAAGAATCTAAAATA
>NVRL01000079.1 GCA_002732645.1 Sulfurimonas sp.
TATCTAACTCATTTAGTTTCTCAGATAGAGTAGCAGAGTCTATTTTTGTTTTTGTTTTTTTAACCTTTTTTTGTGTATCATTCATTGTTTCTTTCCTGTAAGGGTTTGAACAGCGTAGGGAGTTGATCTTGGTCGAGAGACTCTCTATGTGTTTTTATTGTTTAAGACTTGTAACATCTTTTGCTATAGTCTAACTCCTTTTTATATTACTTCAAAAACTCATCTTTATAACTTCATATATTTCTCCTTTAGTGTCTTAGTGTAGCGTGTTTTTGGGGTTTTTGATGATTATATGACAAAGTGAAATGGTTTTTTTAGGAGTGTTTTTTGTGGTTTATAAAAAGTGAAGATTCATTTACTAGGGTATATTTTTAGGGTTGATTTGATAGAGTTTCATTTTAATAGGAGAAGTGATGGATTTTTCAAATGCAAGCATAGATAAACTAATAGTACACCAAGTTGGAAACAAACAAAAAGATGAGGGAGTTTACCTATCTCATAATCCTCAAAGCGTAGAGCCAGAACTGGAAAACAAGCTACTACACTATTTTTTAAAACCTTTTCAGTTAGAGAGCGACTTACACCGTTTTTCTCACTCTTCTAATCTATCTTTTAACGAAGTTTACATGTACACAAAAAGCATCTTTGAAAACAATGATTTCGCACGATCTGCGGAGCGAATTGCATCTCATCTGTATGAAGCTTCTACTCATCCTAAAATCATGATGGGTGAACTTCTTATAGTGCATTTTAAAGATATAAAGTTTGATGAAGATTTTCGTGATGCTATAGGTATCTATAAAGTAGAAAAAAAAGATATGTTTTTCAAAGTACTTAAAAACAACGACTCTTTGACTCTGAGTACTGATGAGGGTATCAATGCGAGTAAGATAGAAAAAGGATGTTTCATCATTAATGATGATGCAGATGATGGATATCATATCTACAACATAGACATTCATCAAAAAGTGACTGATTACTGGGTCAATAAGTTTCTAAGTATTTCTCCCATAGAGAACGACAGCTTTAAAACAAAACAGTTTATGAATATGTGTAAAGGTTTTGTAGATGAAGTGGTTACGCCAAATTATGAAAAAAGCGAACAAGTAGATTTTGGAAATAGCTGTATCGACTTTTTTGAAAAAAATGAGAACTTTAGCCAAAAAGACTTTTTTGATGAAATGACATCAAGTGAAAATATGCAAGAAGATTTTCGCTCATACCGTGACAAATATGCAGACGAGAGTTCAATCAGCTTTGATGATGACTTTGGAATCAGTAGAGATGATGTAAAAAAGTACAAAAACAGCTTTAGAGCATCTATAACTCTAGATGAGAACATACAAATTAAATTTCTAAACAACACTGTCCAAGAAGGACGAAACTACGAAAAAGGCTATGATGAAGAGAGTGGACAGTTTTACTATAAGTTCTTTTTTGAGGATGAATATTAAGCTTTTGCTTCTATATTATTTTTAACGTGGGAAGTTGATGTATTTTAAGTTTGTGCTCTATCTTCCCATTTAAATATATCTAAAATTTTTATTTGATTTTCTTCGATTTTGTAGATTGTTGTGTAACCTTTGAAGATTAAATCACGATAGTTTTTATCATCTGTATATTTTGATTTTCTACACATAAATGGTGAAAGCTTCAAAAGCTCTATTTTTTCTTTTAGATTATTCTTAAATTTTACAGCGGATGATTTTTTGTCTTTGGAAATGAAAGTAAGTATTTTAAAAAGAGATTTTGAAAAGCTTTCTTCGTAAACAATTTCCAAGCTATAAGTCTTGAGTTTTACTATCTATCTCAGACCAAAAATCTTCATGAGATGAAAAGTTGTTGTTTTTTTCTGCATCTGTTATTCTCTTTTGTACATCTTCTAGAGATGAGAGAATGAAGTCTTCTCTAACTTTGTCTTCTACAATGCTAACTTCATCTTTTTTAAATTGTTTCACAAAAGATAAAAATTGCGAGTAGACTGAGTTGTCAATGTCTAGTCTCAATGAATGCATGATTTATCCTTTTAGTTTGGTTTAATTGCTTATGTATTATAGCTTGTTTTCATAAATATTTAAAATAAGAAACTAGCTCATATTAAATATAATAAATAAAAATGGATATTCAACCCACAGGAAGCATCTCAGATTAGAATTACACCCCTCGTATAATACTAAATAGCAAAAAAAGCTATAATTTAGACAAGAAGATTCATTAGCATATCGAACAACCCCTAAGACCAATTTTATTGAGTCTGTGCCCCAGTAAGATAGCTAAACTAAAAACTTGAGTGGCAACTGAGTCGGAGAAATCTAGACTGAATTTTGCGAGGTGAGGTTAGGTTTAGCAGCTAATCAGGTAAAGCAAAAGCTTTACCCTAACGAACTCTTCTATTACTAGGAGGTTCTTATGTATAATTTTATCGGAATTGATGTTGCAAAAGCAACACTGCAAGTTTATATTTCCATCAAAGATGAAAATATTAGTATAGGCAATAATAAAAAATCTATAAATGCTTTATATTCTAAGTTGAAAAAATATTACAAAAAAGAGATAGAAAAAATTGTATTTATATTTGAACCTACCGGTCCTTACTCATCTTTACTAAAACATTTTTGTGCAGATAAAAAGATATTAGCTTTTATGGTAAACCCTAGACAGAGTGCTAACTTTGCAAAAGCATTAGATAACCGTAGTAAAACTGATATTATTGATGCCAAAATGCTATATTTATTTCATGTAATGGCTAAAGTTGGTGATATAGTAATACCAAGGATTGATGAACTGCAAGAGACCTTAGGTGAGATGTTAAGCTATTTTAAACTACTTATAAAACAACGTAACTCCTTTTCAAATCATCTTGAATCTTTAGAATCAAAAGGTGGTAGTAGTTACATTGTTAAACAGCTTAAAAAAGAGATAAAGCAACTTAAGCTACAAGAAGAAAACATACTTGAAGAGATGCTTAAACTTATAAAGTCTGATACATATCTCTATGAACGCTTTGAAAATATAAAATCTTTTAAAGGAATCGGTGATAGAGCTGGTATAGCACTGATACATCTTTTTATTACTTATCCAGAAGCCAATAGACAAGAACTTACAGCACTAAGTGGCTTAGATGCTATTGAGATTACCTCAGGCAGTTCTATTCAACGTAAATCACGTATATCAAAAAAAGGAAGTGCTATTTATCGTAGTATGTTATTTATGCCAGTATTATCAGCTATTAGATCAAATAAATATATGCAAGCTGTCTATGATAGACTTAAAGAGAATGGAAAACATTCAACTGTTGCTCAAATTGCAGTAATGAGAAAAATGTTATTAATAGCACACTCATTATTTAAAAATAACAGTGCATTTGATAATGAACTTTATGAGAAAAGAGTTTCATGGAAAAAACCAGAAGCCAATAGTGAAAAAGTAGCTTAGATTAAGCTATTTTTAACGTGGCAACTGGGGTGTACTTTTAACGTGGCAACTGGGGTGTATTTTTAATTGCTATGGTGTTTCTTCATTTTCATTATTTTTTATTTTTCTAATAAGACCTATAGAAAATAAACTTATAGCTACCAATACTACTGAATATAAAAAAATACCTGGTACACTTTTTATTATAAATGAATCTATTAAAGCATTTACTACACTATAAACAATTATAATTAATGTACCTATGGAGATAATATCTTTCACTATTGAACCTTATTTATTTGGATTAGGAACTGACAATGATGGAATGTAATCAACAGTATCAGGTAATGCGGGAAGATCTGACTCAACCCATGCACCATATGTAACACCACTGGCATATCCGAAAACAGAACCAGCGAAGGCTCCTACTGGACCAAATGCAGCTAAAACACCTGCACCTTTAAATGATCCACTCAATCCATAACTATGTATTTTTTCAATTGTCGTATTATATCCTGTTGTTCCAGGTTGTTTCCAATTTGGATATACTTTACTCATTGCTAAAGAATTTGCTTCTGCTTTTATAGCATCATTTTCAGTCCAAGAACCTTGTTCCGCATTAAACATATGAACAAAAGCTCCTGTTATGGCTCCATTAGCAAACTTACCACCTGAGATAACAGATGATGTTCCGCCAACAGCGGCCATTATAGCCGTTCTTCCTTGAAATCCTCCATAACCTTTTGTTCCTACAGAGAATCCACTACTGATAAAGCCACTCCAAAAACCTGCACTAAATTTACCACCTTGTGCCTTGGTAATGACGCCTCTTGAGATGCCATGCAAAACTGCTTTTCCAGCTGCTGTTCCATAACCACTTGCACCAGATGCATTAAAGAAAGAAGCAGAATGACCTACAGCCTCACCTATACCAAAAGCTACACCAGCACTTATTCCACCAATTACTGCACCAGTTAAAGCACCTTTTAGTGTTCCGGTCATTATTGCTCCAGATGCGAAACCAGCAACTGCCCCGGTGGCTATTGAAGCAGCCATTCCTGTTCCAAACCATCCAGCCCAAAGAGCGGCTACTGCTGGTGCAGCTGTTCCTAGTGTTACAACAGTAATAACAACAGCAACAACCACAGCAACAATTACCTTCCAATACTTCTTAACAAAATTAACAGCCTTCTTAAAAAAACTAGCAATAGCCCCAAAGAAAAACCCACTCGGGTCAACATACTTAAGCGGATTGTTTTTAACGTAAGAGTATCTGTTATAACTCTGTGTATCGTACGGTGCTTGTATATGCGGGTCGGCACTTAGAAACCTTCCCATAACAGGGTCATAAACTCTTCCGTTCATGTGTATAAGGTTGAACTCGCTTATGTGTTCATGACCTGTAAAACCTCTTTTTGTGATGGCTTGAGAGTCATCTACTTGGTTTATCCAGTCGCCTACTATTCTCTCTCCGAAAGGTTTGTAAGCTAGTCTTTGTATAACTTCACCCGACTCATTTGTAACCGTATCTGTAGAGTCTAGAGCACCTTTGTGTAAGTATCTTGTACTTGGAACTAAAAGTTCTCCATCATCTTCTTCTACATTTATAGCTACAAGATTACTACCTGCGTATATGAAGTTTTTGTATCTTACTTTTGCAGCTATTATTTCTTTTTCAAAGAGTTTTCCTGCGTAGTATGTCGTGTCTCCATCTAGAGTCTTCTTGTATCTTGCTCTGTTTGGAGCGTAGAAGAAGTTTGTCTTATGGTTTGAGTCTTCTATTTGTGTCGGTTTGTTGTATGAAGTGTACGTTATGGTAGTGTCATTTTTCTGTACAACATTACCGTTTGCATCGTACTCATATGTGTTACCTCCAGCTGAGACAACCTGATGAGCTTTTTGGTAAGCATATGAACCTAAGTCCGACTTACTCACTATGTTTCCTACAGAGTCATAAGTGTAGAGAATGTCAGTAGAGAAACTCTCACCTGTGATGTTGGCAGTACTTATTCTGTTTAGAGAGTCATATGTAAAGTTTGACGTGATGTTTTGTTTTGCATCTGTACGAGATAGTACATTATTCATGTCATCAAAACTGTATGAGATATCCCTTACATCATTGTCACCGTTGTAACCTGTAGTAATGTAATTTAGATGCCCGTTAGCTTTGTTATACTCTTTTTTCGTGATAAGACCGTTTCCGGCTATGTCGCTTACAACTCTACCAAACTCATCTGCCTTTAGGACTTTATAGTAGTAGTTGAAGTTATCATCGTCTAGCATATCAAAGTATGTAGTACTTGTCAGTGTCTCTCTTTTGTTTACTGCATCTATGTGTTTAGTCTTATAGTTCACAACCTTTTGTGAAAGACTTTGTGCAGCAACTAAAAGTGACTGTGTTTGAGATATGTGAGAGTCTATCATATCTTTTTCTTGTTGTAGGTAAGCAGCTTCTAGTGAGCCGTTTGCCAACAAACCATCTAGAGAAGTGATGGCATTGTTAAGATTTGTAAGTGCCATATCTATGTAAAAACGAGTCTGCGCTCTAAACTTAGATGCTACATACTCATAGAAGTCTGCATCTTTAAACCTACTAGCCATTTTTAGGAAGTAGTTTACTCTGTTTAGTGCTTTTAGCGACTCATCTTGTGCATCATTTGAAGATGTTTTTAAAAGTATAGCCGTCTGRATAGAGAGAGATGCTGTCTCATTTAACTGTGCTATTAAACTWGCATCTACTGTCTCATTTGCCAGAGCTAAGAAAAGGTTTCCTTTAGCGCTCTGTTCCTCTGCTTGGTTAGAGTAGTTTACAGCTTCGTTTGCAAACTCCATAGAGACATTTAGACTCTCTTCTATGGCATTTTTTATCTCATCGTACGAGTAAAGATCACTTGCAACTTTTGGAGATTTTACAGCTTGTAAGTAACCCTGCTCATTATACTCGTTTATGGACGTAAAACCATCAGGACTAATAGTTTTTTCTAACTTACCTTCGCTGTTGTAAACATACGAAGTGTTAAAAATGTTACCGTCTATAAACTCTCTTATATTTTGAAGKCTTCCAAAGTTATCGTAGTATAGCTCTTTTCTATAGTCGGTATTTTGAACATAAGAAAGTTTTCCGATGCCTTTAACACTTCTATCGTAAGTCCATGTAGTCTCACCCTCAGCTTCTGCTCTGTTTATCATACGACCAAGTAGATCATAAGTCATAGTAGAGACTTGACCTTTAGCATCTGTCTGTTTTAGTAGTTTGCCAAGTGCGTTGTACTCATAACTCCAGATGCCTATATCTGGGTCGTTCATAGCTATTTTGTTTCCAAATAGGTCATATGTAAGTATGATGACATTGCCTTTAGAGTCCGTAGTTTGAACTAAGTTTCCAAATGCATCGTACTTGTAGTCTATAAAAGAATCTCCTTCTATGACTTTTATCTTTTTACCTAAAATATTGTTTTTAGTAGTTTTAGCTTGACCATTTGCTTCTGTAGTAGTTACATCAAGACCACTATACGTAACTGTGTTTTGTATTCTGTTTCCTGTTGCTCCCGGTCTGTCTGTAGATGTAACTCTTCCAAGTGCATCGTATGTGTTGTTTATGTACTCAGGTGCATCTATCTCATAGTGTGGAGTCGTATACTTTACCACTCTGCCAAGTGCATCATAGAAAGTATCTTCGTAGATTTTTGAACCATCAAACCCTACTTTTATAGTGCGTATCTTTTTACCTGCTTTGTTAAAGTAGACAATAGACTCAGGCGAACCTGTACTCTTTTGCGTAACTCTAAACATAGCGTTTGCTATAGAGCTATCCCAAGCATGTGACCAAGTAGTAGATGAGCCATCAGCTCTTAACTCTAGTACTTTTTTACCCATAGCGTCATAAGCGAAAGCCGTACTTAGTCCATTTGGACCTGTTACTTTTGTAAGTTGGTTATTTATGTCATACTCTCTACTCTCAGTGTGATCTAAAGAGTTTATGACTTTTACAATATTTTTACCCTCAGCATCGTAAAGGTACCTTGTGCCTCTTGTATCTATACCTGTACCGCTTATGGTCTCTAGTATCTTATTTCCAGATGAATCATACTGGTATGACTTTGCAAGCTGTTTAGCACTTGCAGGTTCTATGACCTCTGCTGTTAAAGTTCCTTTCTCTGCATCGTAAACAAATGCTGATGTCTTCTCAATAGTTGAGCCATCCGCATGAATATGTGTCACCTTTGCGTTTGTAAGACGTGAGAGTATCCACTTCGACTCATCATTTGTGTAGACGTTTTGAGTAAGTTTTGAGTAGTTCTCAGTGCCGTTCTTTGTTGTAGTCTGAATATTTAAGATATTTCCATACTTATCAAAGTTTGAGTTTAGAGTCTCATGTGTAAGTAAATAAGCTCCGTTAATGTCGTTCTTTACCTGTGTACTTCCTATTATCTCTAAGTTTAAAATAGCAGGATTTGAAGTAAAGTAGCTTGTAGACTGGATACTACTATTTTCTGTTGAAATAAGTATCTCACCCAAATAAGACTCACTATTTTTTGAAACACCAACAAATGGAAACTCTTGGATGTACTCTGTAATAGTCTTTGTGTTTGAGATATCATTGAACGTCTCTATCTTAGAAAAACCAAGAGAACCTCTCTCTCTATGAACTTTAAAACCTTCATATTTAAATGTAGTAGTGTTAAACCCACCAACTGCATCTGCAACTTTGAAAGATTTTACTACGTTCATGCCTGAAGCTTTGATGTCAAGAACTGGAAGCTCTGCATCTTCTAAAGGTGTATAAATCTCAGCATCTCTAAGAGTAGAATACTCAATTTGTAAGTCTTGGTCTTTTGAATTGGTTACTGAGATGATTTTTGGTTTTTTGGTTTGGTTTAGTGCTACATGAAGACCATGTACACTTGTTTTATAATTATGATGTCCTACTCTATCAGGCAGTCCATCTCCATTCATATCTATTAAGGCACTGTATGTACCATTAGTAGAACTAACTCTTGTAACATAATTATTAATATTAGGTCCTTGACCAGAAGGAAGCCATAAATTAAAATCACCATAACTAACTTCACTATCCTCTTCCCACCCAAAAACAACAGGTTCTAAACACTCACCATTAGTACACTCCGTGATGTCTGTTATTCTTGAAAAACCATTGCTGTACTCATAGTTCATCTCATAAGAAGAGACTTCTTGGTTTGCTGTCTTTATAGAGATGCTTTTTAGACGCTTGTCTATGTTTGCTGTAACACCTCTAGATGCAAGCTTCTTTTTGTCATCTCTGTCTTCATATATAAAGTCTATAGTATTGTTTGAGTACTTTATCTGTTCTATATATCTACGTTCATTCTAAGAGGCATAGATAAAGTCTATGGCATTGTCATATCTGTCAGAAATTTTACTTATCTTGTAAAATACTTCACCATCATTTGAGTCAGCTGTATTTCCATACTTATGGATAAGRCCATCTTTAGAATGAACTTTCCAGCCTGAGCTAGTCTTTACTATCTTGCTATGGTTATTTATCTCAGTTTTGTACTCACTGTTATCACTACCATACTCTGCCGCTGAATCTACTAAAAGTAACTTCTGTCCATCAAGACAATAGTTGTAGTTTCTTGAAGTCTCTTCTTTCTCAGAAAAAAGTGATTCGTTACACTTAGTAATGCTACTAAGTCCTGAAATAGAAAAACCAACACCAAAAATGGAGTTGACACTGTTTGAAGAGTTGTAGTTTAGTTTTAGTGATGGTTGAAGACCTGAGACTCCTTTTGGAGTTATGATCTCTATATCATAAGTAAAACTACCCTGTGCAACATCTGCACTTCCTTTGGTCGCTCCAACAATCGCATAAGCATTTATGGATAAAAACACTAATAATAAAAGTATATGTTTAAGTATCATCATCTACTCCTAGTTTAAATTGTTATTTATCTGTTGTATTACTTTCGTAATATCAACAATAGAAGCTTGATAAGCTACAAGTTCATTATCTAACCTGTTTTCTGGAGAAGGAGCTGTTGGAGTAACCGTATCATCGACTGAACTACTTTTAGTCGTTGACTGTGTAGACTCAGCAGATGCAACACTTGTTGGTGTTGAAGCGCCTGAAATACTAGACCCACCTCCATAACTGCCTCCAGATGAGTTAGATGCTAAGCTTTGAGTTCTCTTATCTGTAGTTGACGAACTACTTCTTGCTACTTCAATTTTTCTGTTTGTTGACTCTACTTGCTGTTGAATCTGTTCATAACTAGGCTGAGACTGAACACCATTAAAGTCATAAGCACTATCTTGCAGGTTACTAAGCTCAAAGTCCTGTGCAATTGGATTATTAGGATGTTGCTCATTATAGTCCTGTATCATCTGCAAACTTTTTTGAGTACTGTTACGAAGCTCAACAAGAGAAGAATTTAACTTTACTTTTTCTAACTTATTTCTTCYTTGTTGTTGCATAAGTAGTTCTTTTGAGCTTATATATTCATACTTAGGCTTTATAGCGGCGATATCAACGCCTCTTGCAAACTCTTTTACAGCACTTGTCTGCTTCTCTTGATTGTAGAGTTGATAAGAAACGACTGAAACAGCCACGACTAACACTCCTACTACACTTTGGTAAACTCGTTCATTCATCTGTTCTTCCTTAGTATTAAAATTAAAACTAATTTATTAAATAATATTAGTYTTGGGTTCTAAGATATGATTTTATGATAATGAATATTTATACAAGATGCAATAACTATATATAYGATTAATGTTTAAAAATATGGTACAAAATGGAACAAGTTATATAGTATTTATGTTTAAAAAAGTTAGGTGTGAGAAAAGGTTATCACCCTTAGTCGTAGACTGAGGATGATATTTAAAAAGTTAGTTTATTTAAGTAGAGATTTTGCGATGCTTCTAGCTGCTTCACGTCCGTCATAAGCTGCTGTAACAACAAGGTCAGCACCTCTGTAACAGTCACC
>NVRL01000080.1 GCA_002732645.1 Sulfurimonas sp.
AAAGTTTCAAAATGTTTTTTAAAGTCTTCAAACTCTTTATCTGTCAGCTTTTGTTTTAAATATAATTTTTTAATAACATCTTTTGGCGATAGCATTATTGGCACTTTTTGTCCTCTAAAATAAGTTAATATTGTATTTTATCTAAATGTAGGGTTTAATCTTGTTTATGTGTCACACAACTATTTATTCAACATCATTATATATAGAATAACCTTAAAACAGATAATTAACTGTCATCGTTAATGATAGTTAATTAGTAGTATTTATACAAAATTATTACAATTTGTCATAATCTTAATTATTTAACTTATTATTCTTAAATATATAGTGATTGTTAATTGGCTCACAGATAAATAACAGCCTCAAATGATTGTTAATTATTCATAAACTTACATAACACTCATGATGATACTTAAGCGGAGGTTGAAATATGCAAGTCCTTTTATTTTATAAGATATAAGAACCAACAAAATCTTTAAAAACCAAAAGTAAAGCAGTAAAAACAACAGCCCCGACGACAAGATAAACAGTGTTTTTAGAACGTAGCATCTCAAAGAAGTTTTGTACTCCAAATACTCTTATAGTCAGAGTGAAACTCACAAAACCGCCTACTGTAGATGCAAGGGCTAGACCGCTTACTCCCATAGGGCTTATGAGTGAGAGTGCAATGATTATGTAAGTAGCTAGAGAGTAGGTTGCTATCTTTGCTGCTTTCATCTGCATCTGCTTAGCATAGAGCCATAGGACAAATAGTTTTTGCAGACCAAATGGAAGAAGTCCTATCATATACATCTGTAGAACTAAAGTTGTGTTTTGGGTGTCCTCTGCACTAAAAGCACCTCTCTCAAAAAGAAGCCAAGTTATCTCGTGTGAAAGTGTCAGTCCACCTATAGCACTTGCAGTTAGTAAAAATGCTAAAAACCAGAATGCACGTTGCAAAAAGAGCAGTGCTTGTTTTTCGTCCTTGTTCTTTATGTATCTAGCAACGCGAGGAAAAAGAGCTATAGAGGTAGCAATGGCAAAAAGAGCAAGAGGGAGTTGAAAGATGCGGTTAGCGTAGTATAGGTATGAGATAGAACCTGTTATTAAAAACGATGCTAAGAAAGTATCTAAAAATGCACTCACCTGAGCGGTAGAGTTTCCCCACATAGCAGGAAAGAACTGACTTCTAAACTCTCTTGTCTCTTTTTTGATGATTTTTGATTTTACTCTTAGGTGTCTAAATCCGCCTATAAGAAGTTTAGAGAGTCCCATTTTATAAATAGCGATAATATGAACAGCCAACTGCATTAGACCACCGATAACTACACCCCAACTTAGGTAGTAGACTATCTCTGCTTGTTCTTTGTCCTGTGATAGAAGTAGAGCAAATATAAGCGATAAGTTTAAAAGAGCAGTAGAAAAAGCGGATGTTGCAAAGTGGTGTTTGTATTGAAGCATCGTACTTAAAAATGTAACTGCAAATATAAGAGGCAGATACCAAAAGTTTATAGCTACAAATGGAGATGCTATCTCTATAGTCTTTTCATCAAAACCTACTGCTATGGCTTGAGTGGCAAGAGATGGTAGTAGGTTTACAAGTAGAGTTATAATAAGTATGATAGAGAGAAAGACTAAAAAGATATTTGCTGAGAATACACCCTTGTGTTTTGACTTGGCAAATGCAGGAATGTAGACCTGAGTGAAAGCACCTTCTGCAAAGATACGGCGGAAAAGATTTGGTAGTTTAAAAGCTATGAAAAAGATATCACTATATATGTTTGCACCAAGAACAGATGCTGTCAATAAATCTCGTATAAATCCTAAAATTCTTGAAAATAAAATTCCAAAACTATTCGTGAAAATCGCTTTAAACATGGGCTTCTTTGTATGTATTTTATAGGTTTTACGAAAGTTTAACAAAACAATGTGTAAAACTACATTATTTATTTCATTATCTGTGTATATCAAATAATAGAGCTGTAATGAAACTACTTTAATAAAATTTCAATATAATGCTAAAGCAAGATTATCATGTACAGGGCTAGAAGATTGAAGTTTATAAGAATTTTTATATTAATATCGATTTTTTCTACAAGTCTATTCTCTTCAGAACAACCGTACACTGATAAAGAACTTCTTAAAAAAATTATAAAAAAATATGACAAATTTGCAAAAAATAGATTTTACTTTCTTCAAGAAACCCTAGATACAAATAGAAAACTAAATGAGTTGGAACAGTTAAAAGCTATAAATAACTTCTATAATGAAGTGCGATATGCAAGTGATAAAAAAGTTTACAATGAAAATGATTACTGGGCTACTCCTTCCGAGTTTTTAGGTAAAGACAGAGGAGATTGTGAAGATTATGTAATCTCAAAATATTTTGCTTTAAAGTACCTTGGAATAGATCCAAAAAAATTATATTTTACTTATGTAAAATCTACAAAATTTAAAGAAAAGCACATGGTATTAACTTATTTTAAAGCTTCTGGAGCTGAACCGTTAGTACTAGATAATTATAATCGTAGAATATTTGCAGCTTCAAAAAGAAAAGATTTAATTCCAATATACAACTTTAATCCAACTTTGTTAAAAAAAGGTAAAAAGAAAAGATCTCACAAAAAATGGGATCAACTAAAACAAAATATAAAAATGGGGAAGATATGACACTTTTTAAACAAATAGCAATATTATTATCGATATTTTTGCTTATTTTGCTTTTAACAATTTTAACTTTAAACTTTAAAAATGCAAGTGAATCAGTTAATGAAAGACTATATGAAGATGCGAAAAATACGGCAACTTCTCTTAGTTTATCGTTGGCTAGTGCTAAGGGTGATATTTCTATGATGTCTATCATGATAGATGCGAATTTTGAAAGTGGGCATTATGGGTATATATCTTTAGTGAGTCYGGATGATGAACTACTTCATGAGAGAAAGGCTAAGACGGAACTGCCAAATATTCCCGCATGGTTTTTAAGTGCTGTTGATTTACAAGCGCCTATAGCCTTAGCAAATGTTTCGGCAGGTTGGAACCCAATTGGAATTATAAATGTTCAGAGCAATGTATCATATGCTTATACTCAACTATATAATATTTTAATAAGTCTATTTATATCGTTTTCAATTTTATCAACAATAGGTCTTGTTATATTAAACTCCGTTTTAATCATAATATTGAGACCACTTAAAAAGGTTCAACTACAGGCTGAAGCTGTTGTGAGAAATGAGTTTGTTATAGAAGATACAAATATTTTCACAAAAGAGTTTAGAGATGTGGTTGTTGGAATGAATACTATGGTTTTAAGAGCTAAAGCTATGTTCGAAAAAGGAAATAAAGCTCTTAAAAAACAAAAAAAGTTAGAATACACAGATAATGTTACAAAACTYAAAAACCGTAAATATTTTATGCATAAATTACCAGAGTATTTAAAGGTAGATTCCTCATCAAAAGGTGGAATAAATATAATCATAGAAATAAGTGGTTTGATAGAAGCAAATGATATTATAGGTCGTGAAAATGTTAATAAACTCTTGTGTGATATAGCCTGTGTACTCAGAGATTATTCAAGTCAACATCTACACGCTATAGTAACAAGAATGAACCCGACAGAATTTCTTATATTGATTCCAGACTTATCTTATGAAGACGGAGTGATATTAGTAGATGGTATTGATAGTTTTATTCAAGATATTGTGCAAGAATATGACCTTGATTCCTCTGAAGTATATGTATCGCTTGGACTTAGTGAGTATAGCTATAAAGACAAAATCGGCGTACTCTTAGCACGAGCAGATAGTGCACTTACCCATTCAAAATATTTAAGAAATAATAAATATCTACAAAAAGTTGAAAATACTTCTGAGATTATGAGTAGAGATGAATGGAAAAGTGTTATAGTTAATGCTATAGAGRAAAATAGTTTCTCATTGACAACATGGGATATACTAGATACCAAAAATAAAAAAGACATTTATAAGTCTATAAGTTTTACATTAAAAACAGATGATGACACTACGTACAGCTACGATCAATTTATGTTACCTGTCAATCAACTAGAGCTAAGTAATGATATTTACAAAAATATTTTAAATATGATATTTAAAAAACCAGATACAAAACTACATGGAACTGTATGTTCACTTAAACTATCTTACGATTATGTCATGCATGATGACACATATAAAGATATGAAAAATCTTTTCGCCCTCTATGCTTCAGATTTACCGTTTAAATTGATTATTGAGTTGCCAGATAAATTGGTTCGTACAAATTCTCAAGRGATAAAACAATATAAAGCTTTATTTGATAAGCACTCAATTGACATAGGAATAGGAGAGTTTATTGGTGAAAGTACAGATTATCAATATTTACAAGATTTGAGACCTGTATATATTAAAGCAGATAAAAATTATTTTATAGATCAAAATGAACATATGTTGTCTTCTCTTAGACTTATTACAGATTCGGCTGGTATCTCTTTGATAGCTACGGGTGTAAGTAATRTGACAACTTTGGATATTTTAAGTAAAAAAGATATTCATATAATACAGGGAGATGTTACAAAGATGATTAAACTTTAGAGTTTAACTCTTCTGGTAAGTACCAAGGGTACTACTTATCAAGGGTTTTAACATATTTTTAACAAATATTTGATTAAAATAGAGGGTTTAATTTCAAAATTTAATCTTAGCAGGAAAAAATGGCACTGTTTGGTTCAGACAAAAAAACTATTAAATCATCCAAAAAGATTCGACCAACTGTTGTGCGTACACAAAACGTAGCAAAAGAGTTGATGTCAATCGCTAAATCTAATGATGTAAGTGTACATAGTATAGATTTTAATATACTCGAAGTTCAAACATTTACAAGAGTTAATAAGGGTGATAAAGAAGTAGACTGGGAAGAAGCTGCTGAGGAAGAACTATCAGAGCTAGAAGATAAGGGTGCCATCCTTGACAAGAACTTTCAACTTAAACAGATGTATGAGATAGAAATCTTCTCAAAAATAGATAATGATCCATATGCAAACTTTAACTTGGCTGTTGGTGCCAATGCAACTAAGTGTAAAGTATATCTTAGCATCCGAGAAGGTGCTAAAGTCTCTTACAACCCAAGGTTTGAGCAAGAACTTCTAATACTTATAAACAAGAGTAAGGTCCGTGCAAATATACTCATAAACATTTTTGATGAGATGCTCGCAGATGAAGTCTCAAAAATAGCTGCGCATGTAAGAGTTGAAGAGACCGCAATATATAACAAAAGTGAAACACACTTAATAGCCGAATCTTATGAACCTACACCTACTACTAATGATGCTCTGATTCTTCACTACGATAAGAAAGATACAATAGGTGAAAAAGAGAAAGTAGACTATGCAAACAGAGGCTTTATCCAGAGTGTACATAAAGATGAACTACTTATAGAGTATGTAAAGATAAAAGAGGGTAAACCTGGTAGAAATTGTCGTGGTGAGTTTATGGAACCTAAAGAGCCTATAGAAGAAAATGCACCTACTTTTACTACTGATGATACTATTAAAGTAATAGATAGTGAGAAAAACATAGAGTACCGTGCAGTTGAAAATGGCTATATAGCTCTAGATGGCACTTTGTATACGATTAAGTCTGATGTTGATATTGGTGAGATTAGTTTTAAAACTACTGGTTCTATTGCAGCGGGTGTAGACTCAGATGTAAATATAAGTGTAAAAGAGACAGATGCAGTAAAAGATGCTGTTGGTACAGGTATGGTTGTTGAGGTTAGCGAGATAGAGATAGATGGTAATGTCGGCTCTAATGCTAAAGTAACTGCACTTAAAGCAAACATAGGCGGTCAGACTCATAAAACAGCAATGGTAAGAGCAGACRATCTTCAAATAAATGTTCATAAAGGAAGTGCATATGGAAAAAACATCCATATATCTAGACTAGAACATGGTTCTGTAGACGGAGATTTAGTAGAGATTGCTCAAGCTATGGGTGGACATATACGAGCTAAAGAGATAGAAATAGAGCTTTGTGGTTCTTATGTACATGCTACTGCCTCAAGGATGATAGAGATTAAAAAACTTCAAGGAAGTGAAAATGTTTTTACTATTGACCCACTTTTAAAGAAGTCTGCAAAAGAGGGACTTGATGAAAATCAGGAGAGTATACTTGAACTTGAAAATGCCGTTAAAAATATTAAAAAAGAGATAAATAAGTATACAAAGTTAGTTAAAGATAATCAAGGAACTTTTAACGATGTAAAAAAGCGTTTAATCCACTACAAAAAGAATGGTGTTAAGATGCCGGCTTCTTTTGTTAAACAGTATAGACAGTTTCAAAAAATCCAAGATCACTTAGTAAATATTAAAAAAGAGTTTGAAGTAAAAAATGACCAATTAAGCTTATTTACTACTCAGACATCATCTTTTCAGGATAATATATTTGATGCAAGAATTATAAATAGAGATAGATGGGTTGGACACAATGAGATAATATTTAAGTTGGTAGATCCACCGATAGAGGTCTCAATGAAACCACCTGAGGGTTCACCGGATAAGATTTTTGCGATTGTTGAACTAGAAGATGGAACATATGAAATTGAGGCGGTAAGAGAGTAGATGATAGTTGGGATAAACGGCAATATAGTATATAAAGAACCAACATTTGTACATGTTGATGTTCAGGGAGTAGTTTATGAGGTTTTTATCTCTTTACATACTTTTTCGGCTTTAGGAAATGATGAGGTCAAACTCTTTACAACGCAGATAATTCGTGAAGATGCTCAACTTTTTTTTGGCTTTTTGGATATGGCAGAGAAAAAGATGTTTGCCAGACTTATAAAAATAAACGGTGTAGGTCCAAAGGTTGCAATGGCTATCTGTTCAACTTATACGCCAAGTCAGTTTGCTACAGTGATAAATAACAAAGATATGAATGGTGTGAAAAAAGTACCTGGTATCGGACCTAAAAGTGCAGGGCGTATTTTGGTAGAACTTAACGGTTTTGATGTTGAGCTTGTTTCATCAGGTGAAGCACCTAATAGTTTAGCATTTAATCAAGCTACTGAAGCACTTGAATCTCTTGGATTTAAAAAGGACAAAATATCTAAAGCTCTGAGCGCATGTAGTGGTGAGGATACTGCTTCACTGGTAAAAGAGGCTTTAAAACTACTTCAAACTATTTGAAGTAGTACTAATAAGGTGAAAATGCTATAATTGCGAGTTTTAAATTAAGGGGATATATTTTATGAAACTATATGGCATACCGACTTGTGGTAGTGTAAGAAATSCAAGAAAATTTTTTAAAAATAATGAGATAGAAATAGAATTTATTGATTTTAAAAAGACTTCTGTTGATTGTGACAAAGTTGATGAGTGGCTAAAGCAAGTAGATATGGATATTTTATTTAATAACCGTGGTACTAAGTACAGAACTTTGAAGTTAAAAGAGTTAAATCTTGATGAGAGTGGTAAACGTGAGTGGCTCTGTAAAGAAAATATGCTTTTTAAGAGACCAGTTATCGAGTTTGAAGGTCAAGTTGTTGTTGGCTGGGATGAAGAAAAATATAAAGAAATATTTAGTAAGTAAGGGATTATATTGAAGTTGACTATATTATTTGGTGGTGCTAGTTTTGAACATGAGATTAGTATTGTAAGTGCGATAACTTTAAAAGCAAAACTATCTGGATTTGATCTGAGTTTTATATTTTGTGATCAAGACCATAGATTTTATTTGATAGACCCATCAAAGATGAAGGCTAATACTTTCTCTAAGGGTGAACATAAAAAGATGCCACAACTTAGCATCACTAACGGTTCATTTTCTCAAAAATCTATGTTTGGTTCAACTGAGCATAATGCTACAGTTTTAAACCTTATTCATGGAGCTGACGGTGAAGATGGGACTATTTCATCTTTGCTTGATTTTTTCTCTATAAAGTATATAGGACCTAGAACAGATGCTAGTGTTTTCTCTTATGACAAGAGATATACTAAGTGGCTATGTGAGGCTAAAAAAATAAAGTGTGTTGAATATGAAGTTGTCTCATCAAATGAACATCAAAATATCAATATAGAGTATCCTATTATTGTTAAACCTGCAAGACTTGGTAGCTCTATTGGGGTTAGTATTGTTAAAGATGAAAGTGATCTTGACTATGCTCTTGACGTTGCTTTTGAATACGACAACTCTATTCTAGTCGAGCCGTTTATAGAGGGTGTAAAAGAGTACAACCTAGCTGGTTTCATGGCAAAGGGTAAAGTGCATTTTTCTATAGTTGAAGAGCCTCAGAAAAATGAGTTTTTAGACTTTGAAAAAAAGTATATGGACTTCTCACGTTCTGAACAAGTTTTAAAAGCAGATATCACACCTGAACTAGAGACAAAGTTAAAAAGTACTTTTGAGAAGGTTTACAAGAATCTTTTTGAAGGTGCACTTATCAGATGTGACTTTTTTGTGGTTGATGGCGAGGTGCTTTTAAATGAGATAAACCCAATCCCAGGTTCTATGGGGAACTATCTTTTTGAAGATTTTAAAGGGTCTTTGGAGTTACTTGTTAACTCTCTTCCAACAAATAAAAGAGCAAAAGTTAATTATGAATATATCCACTCCATTAGTCAAGCAAAAGGTAAATAATGGCTATTAAATCCATTCAGTACAACCAGCACACTTTAGATATAAGTTATGAGATAGTAAATCCAGATGCTCCTGTAGATATTATTATTCTACACGGTTGGGGAAGTAATAAGAGTCTTATGAAAAAATCATTTTCATCTCATATGGATACATTTCGTCACATCTATGTAGATCTTCCAGGTTTTGGCGGCAGTACTTGCAATGTTGCTCTTGAAACGAAAGATTATGCAAGAATAGTTGAACTTTTTATGATWCATATTAATGCATCTAAAGATATTATACTAGGTCACTCGTTTGGTGGTAAAGTTGCTGTTTTACTAGAGCCTAAGGTACTTGTTTTAGTCTCTAGTGCAGGTATAAAAATTCCAAAACCTTTGWAAGTTAAAGCTAARATAGCTACATATAAAGCCTTTAAAGCCTTTGGACTTGCAAAGCTTCGCTCTATGTTTGTAGCAGATGATGCAAAGTATCTTAGTGAACCGATGTACCAGACATTTAAAAATGTTGTAGATGAAGACTTTTCTAGTGAATTTGCTAACTATAATGGTAAAGCACTCCTTTGTTGGGGAAGAGAAGACACTGCTACGCCGATAACTTCAGCTGGGGCAATAGATGACCTTATAGGAGACTCKACTCTTAAAGTCTATGATGGTGACCATTACTTCTTTATGGCTCAAGCAGAGGAAGTTTCTCGTGAGATAGAGAGTACATTTCTTCAAACTATGGAACATGTTTAATGTTTGACTTTGAGATTTTTACTGCCTTTGTAACAAACATACTTTTTGTAACTGTTTTGGGATGGTATTTAATTACAAACCTACAGTGGTATGATTACAAACTATCTCGTGTTGTGCTAAAGCATCATAAACCACATTGGCATCTCTTATACTTTTTTATTCCATTCATAGCTTACTATACAACAGGCAGATTTTTCCCGATTTTCTTTTACTTTGCTGTTTTACCTTCTATCTTTGTTTGGCACAAGAGATTGGATAAAAAGTTAGTTCTTACTTGGCGTGTTAAAAGATTTTTAATTCTTCTGATTTCTCTWGTCTTTTTCCAAAATGTACTATGTACTATAAAAGGTGCATGTGGTACTTATGGTGTCTTTATGCCTCTGGCTATAGCTTATATTGGTAGTTTTATGATAGAAAAGTTTTTATTCATAACATTTCAAAAAGAGGCAAAAAAGAAACTAAACTCTATGAAAGAACTTCAGATAGTTGCTATTACTGGAAGTTACGGAAAAACAAGCATCAAAAACTTTGTGTGTGAAATACTTGCTACTAAGTACAATGTATATGCAACTCCAAGAAGTGTAAATACCCTTGGCGGAATCATGCGTGATGTAAACGAGTCACTTCCTGCTGATACTGAAATATATATTTGTGAAGCTGGAGCTAGAGAGAGTGGAGATATCTTTGATATCACGACTTTTTTAGAGCCTCAGACAGTTGTTGTCGGCAAAGTGGGAGAGGCTCATATAGAGTACTTTAARTCTTTAAAAAATATCAT
>NVRL01000081.1 GCA_002732645.1 Sulfurimonas sp.
AAGTATTAGAATGACTGCTATTGGTAAAGGTGAAGCTGACCCTATCGCTGAGAATATGAATAAAGCAGGTCGTGCTCAAAATAGACGTATTGAAGTAGAATTACTTCAATAGTCTTAAAARKSTMWRWWWWWRGMYMRWRWWWRTWMYMRSCKRWATKATTKTKRMWATMATMRYTKMWRAWKTWWWAAATATAANNNAMYAWWRAAGGGAATATAATGAAAAAAGGCTTATTACTAGCTCTATCAATGCTTGTATCACTTAGTGCACAAGATTTGAAGCTAACTGTAGACGAAGTTTTATCTACAAACCCAATCGTTCTTGAAAGACTAAAAAACTACAATGCTACAAAAGAAGATATTAAAAGTGCAAAGTCTGGATACTATCCAAAAGTAGACCTTTCTTTAGGAATAGGTACTGAACATACAGAAAGACGTGCCAGACCAGGTCTTGGTGATGCTTCATTTGATTTCTCAGTTTATCAAAACTCATTAACATAYACACACAATCTTTTTAAAGGTTTTGAAACTACATACCAAGTTGAACAACAAGAAAACAGAACTATTGCAGCAGCTTACAGCTACATCGAGAAAGTAAATGACACATCTTTTGAGATGGTAAATACGTACCTACAGGTTATGAGAAACAGAGAGCTTTTAGATACTGCTAAAGCAAATGTTGAGATTAACGAAGAGATCTTCAAAAAAGTACAGAAGCTTTATGATGCAGGTCTTACAACTCTTTCGGAAGTAAACAAGATTGAGTCATCTCTTTCTCTTGCTAAATCAAACTATGTTGTTCAAGAGAATACACTTATGGATGTTACTTACAACATGCAAAGAGTTTTAGGTAGATACCTTGACTCTGAAGCTATGAGCAGACCTGAACTAAATGTAGCACTTCCTGCAACTATAGAAGATGCAGCTCAATACGCAATGCAAAACAACCCTTCACTTTTAGTAAGCAAGTATAATATTAAACTTGCTCAAGCTACATATAAAGAGAAAAAGTCTCCTTTTTATCCTCACTTAGACATAGAAGTATCTCAAGCTATGAATAAAAATTTAAGTGCTATAGAGGGTGAAGATGACCGTTTCCGTGCAATGGCATTTTTAACATACAACTTCTTCAATGGTTTTGCAGATGAAGCAGCACTACAAAAAAGTGTAAGTTCAATCCATCAAGAAGTAGAGTCTAAAAACACTCTTAGAAGAGAAGTAATAGAAGGTTTAAACCTTTCTTGGGCAGCTAATGAAAAACTAGGTGACCAACTAAATCACCTTAAAGACTATAAAAAATTCTCACTAAAAACTCTTACTCTTTATTCAAAAGAGTATGACTTAGGTCGTCGTTCACTACTAGATCTGCTTTCTGCACAAAATGACTTCATCGGTTCAAAATCACAAATCATTAATACTGAGTACAGTATGCTTTTTGCAAAATATAGAATCTTAGATGCTATGGGAATACTTGTTCCAACTTTGATAGGAAATACTGATATTGTTTACTCAAATGTTGGTCTTGTCGGTGAAATACCTATGAATGAAGATGCGCTTCCAATAGCATTTGATAGMGATAGAGACCTTATCGTAGATGAAGAAGATATCTGTAATAACTCACTATCTACTGAGATGCGTAGTATCTTTGGTTGTAAGTTTGTTTATGAAGACACTAAACGTATAGAGAGATATAGTGGTTTCTTATTTGAAGATGCTAGTGCTAATCTAACTGAAGCTGGTCAAGATAGACTTAACAAGCTAATTACTCAGATTCAATCATATGGTTGGGAACATCTTAAATTTGATGTTTTAGGTAATGTTGAAGATGAAAATATGACCCAAGAAGAACTTCTTCAACTCTCACAACAAAGAGCAGAGACAATAAAAACAAAACTTACAGAGGCTGGTGCAAATGTTGCTTTCATAGCATTACATTCAAAAGCTGACACGGCTCCAATGTTTAGTAATGAGAGTGATGATTCTATTGAGCTGAATAATCGTGCAGATATTGTCGTAAGAAAACTAAAGAAATAAAAATCTAAAGGCTAAGACATATGCTTATAACAAGTGCAGATAACTTAAGAATGGATTCCTTGCTTGAATGCTTGGTTCTATTTACAAAGTTATACCACAAACCATATTCAGCAGAAGCTCTAACTGCCGGACTACCCATAGAGCCTGGTGCTGAAGCGCCAGAGCTTTTCTCTATTAACAATGCAAAAGGTCTTTTCTCTCGTGCAGCAGAAAAAGCCGGACTAAAATCAAGCCTTGTTAGAAGGCCTCTTTCACAGATATCTCCTCTACAACTTCCTATGATAGTTTTACTATCAAACCAAAGTGCATGTATTTTAGATAGATACAGTGAAGATGGAAGTCAGGTAAAGATAATAATGCCTGCAGAAGAAGCGGTTGAGCAGTGGGTAGATATAGATGTACTAGCAGATGAGTATATTGGCTATGGATTTATGATTAAAAAAGCTTTTGAGTATGCAGATGAAAACTCAAGAACTCTACATTTAAACCAGAAACATTGGTTTTGGAGTACTATAAAATTATCTGCAGGAGTTTATAAAGATGTTCTTTATGCTTCACTTCTTATAAACCTTTTTGTTCTTGCATCTCCACTCTTTACTATGAATGTTTATGATAGAGTTGTTCCAAACAATGCTATTGAGACACTATGGGTATTTGCTATTGGTGTAAGTATCATCTACATCATCGATACATTTTTAAAGTTCACTAGAACCTATCTCCTAGAGAGTGCCGCTAAAAAGAGTGATATTATTATGTCATCTATTATTTTTGAAAAAGTACTAGATTTAAAAATGGCTCACCATCCTGCATCTGTAGGATCATTTTCTAGTAATCTAAAAGACTTTGACTCTATTAGAAGCTTTTTAACAAATGCTACTATGGCTGCGGTGATTGATCTTCCGTTCGCTGTTATATTTTTAGCTGTCATCGGTTATATTGGCGGAACTATCGTTGTTATTCCAATTATAACTATGTTTTTGATTCTTATGTATGCACTTATTATCAAAAAGCCTTTACGCGAAAGTATTGAGAGTACACACGAAGCTAGTGCAAAGAAGAGTTCTATTCTTATTGAGACTCTTWACAATATTGAGACTCTAAAGACTCTAGGTACACTTAACCAAGTACAATGGAAGTGGGAAGAGTCTACTGGTGAGATAGCAGCTAAAAGTCTAAAGTCTCGTCTTATGTCAGCGTCTATCCCTACTATTACTCAACTTTTCATCCAGTTAAATACTGTAATGATTATTGTTTACGGTGTTTATCTTATTCAAGAGTTTGAACTTTCTATGGGTGGACTTATTGCCATCGTTATTCTTACGTCAAGAACTCTAGCTCCAATGGGACAAGTTGCGGCACTTCTTACAAACTATGAGGACACTAAGACTTCTTATGAGACTCTAAATGAGATTATATCTCAACCAAGTGAGAGACCAGCTGGTAAGAAGTTTGTAGAAAGACCTGATTTTAGCGGTCAGATAGAATTTGTAGATGTCTCTTTTTCTTACCCTAACACTGATGTTCCGGCACTTAAAAATGTTTCATTTATCATCAAACCTGGTGAACATGTAGCTATTATCGGTAGAATAGGTTCAGGTAAAAGTACTATTCAAAAACTCATCCTTGGTCTTTATGAACCAGATTCCGGTCAAATACTAATTGACGGAATCGATATTAAACAGATAGATCCGGCTGATCTTAGAAAGCATATGGGTTATGTTTCTCAAGATATAATGCTCTTTCGCGGAACTGTTAAAGATAACATAACATACAGAGCTACACATGCAAGTGATGCTCAGATGATACGTGCTGCAAATATCAGTGGAGCTTCTGAATTTATAAAAAAACATCCTAAAGGTTATGAGATGCCAATTGGAGAGAGAGGTCTTGGACTTTCAGGTGGGCAGAGACAGAGTATCGGTATTGCAAGAGCATTCCTGCTTAATGCTCCTATAATGCTTATGGATGAACCAAGTAACGCGATGGATCAGATAACTGAAGCTCAACTTCTTGATAGTTTAGCAGTAAACCTAAAAGGCTCTACATCTATACTTGTAACTCAAAAAATGACTCTACTAAGGATTGTAGAAAGAGTTATAGTAATAAATGAAGGTAAAATTTTCATAGATGCTCCGAAAAAAGAAGCACTGAAACAACTACAAGGCGGAGGTAAAAAAATTGAAAAGGACAAATAAGCCTGTAGAATATACGGAAAAAGACTACGACTTTATGAATAGCCTTAGTTCGGCTATTTTAGTACAAACACCATCAAGAGTAAGCAAAGTCATTAAAATATGGTTGATTACTATATTTTTATTTATAGTTTGGGCTTCTTTAGCTGAGATAGATGAGATTACTAGAGGGGATGGTGATGTTATTCCTTATGGACAAAATCAAGTCATTCAAAACCTTGAAGGTGGTATCGTAGAATCTATCTTAGTAAAAGAGGGAGAAATTGTTAAGCGTGGTCAAATTATACTAAAGATCAATAATGCAAAATCAATCTCTTCATCTAGAACAAATGAGATGAAGTTTCATGAACTTCAAGCTAAAAGACTTAGACTTTATGCTGAAGCGAATCAACTAGAGTTTAAAGAAATGGAGACCACTTTTCCTGAACTAAAACAGCAGATAGAACTAGCAAAAGATCTTTATGACTCAGATAAACTGGAGTTTTTAGCAAAAGACAACTCTTTTATACAGCAAATAGAACAAAGAAAACAAGAGTATAAAGAAGCAAAAGCCAGAGTTAGATCTTTAAGAAGGTCACTTGAATATGTTTCAGAAGAGATTGGTATGACAGCACCAATGGTTAGAGAGGGTGTAAAATCAAAGGTTGATTTTCTTAAACTAAAAAGAGAAGCTAACGGTATAGAAAATGATATAGAAGCAGCTGAACTGTCACTTCCTCGTTTAGCATCTGCTATAACAGAGTACAGACAAAAACGTATAGAATCTAAACAGCTCTTTATTAACAATGCAAAAAAAGAACTTAATGAAGTCACTGCTGAGCTATCGAGACTAAAAGCTCAACAGATAGCATTTAGTGACCAAGTTGAGAGGACTATGGTTAAGTCACCTGTTGATGGTATTGTTCAAAAACTATTTATCAATACTGTAGGTGGTGTTATCAAACCAGGTGATGATTTAGTTGAGATAGTTCCAACTAATGAGAAGCTATATTTAGAAATAAAAATAAAACCTAGTGATATTGCATTTTTACACCCTGGGGCAGAAGCTAARGTAAAAGTATCCGCTTATGATTATGCTATTCATGGTGGACTTATAGGAAAAGTTGTAAATATATCACCGGACACCATTACAGATAAAAAAGAGAATACTTTTTATCTAATCCATGTTGAGACTGAGAAAAACTACTTAGGAACAAAAGAATATCCTCTAAACATTATACCTGGTATGACAGTTAGTGTTGATATCGTAACTGGTCAAAAAACTGTAATGCAGTATATTTTGAAACCTATTTTAAAATCTAAACAATACGTTTTTTCGGAAAGATAATGAAAGTAATTTTTTTCAGCTCTAATATTGATACTGTTGATGAATGGAAGATGAGACATAACATAGAATTGAGTACATCATGTTATGATATAGACTCATTAAATACTGAATTGAAAAGCTCTGACTCTTATATTTTAATAGCAGACTATGACAGTATAGCTGTAGATATCAATCACTGGATATCATCAAGTACACTACCCCAAAATGTAATAATTCTAGAAAGAGCACCGGAAATCACAACTGGTAAGATGTTAGTTTCTCATGGTATAAAAGCATATGGAAACTCTAGAATGCTTACACATCACTATCTACAAATGCTACAGACTGTTATAGATGGAAATGTATGGACATACCCTGCTCTAACATCAAAGCTTATGCCGACTACACAAAAAAACTCTTTGAATGAGGATGCTACAAAACTGATTGAAAATAGACTCTCTCAAAAAGAGCAGGAAGYTGTTTACTTGATTCTTGAAGGTCTTACMAATGATGCTGTATCATCTAGAATGGATATAACTACAAGAACTGTAAAGGCTCATGTCAGTGCAATCTTTTCAAAATTGCACATCAACGACAGAGTCTCCTTAGTCCTTCTTTTAAAATAATCAAACTTTTAATAAATGTAGATTTAATAATCTACATTTATATCGTCATCTATTTGAAGTTTTACAGTTGCGTCATCAGAAGAAATATACTCATCAAATCCACTTTCACTTTGAGTATCTGATTTAATCCAAGTATTAGTATTACTAGGATCTAAGTCTTTAAGATTTACACTGTCATTATCATCACCAAAGATTTTCAAATCATTGTCTATGTCTGTCATGCCAGTTATATCATCTAGTGTAAGAGAGACTGATTTTGCATTATCCGTCCCTTCTCCAAGGTCTAATGCTTCAATATTTGAAATATTATTAAGAACACCAAAATCTATAGAATCATCTACTAAGATAAGAGTATCCGTACCAGATCCACCATCTATAGAAATGTCGCTTAGGTCATGTACTATTGTATCGTCACCAGAACCAGCACTTAATATATCAGCCTCACCATCACGACCTATTATAATCTCATCTTTATCTGTACCAGTTACAGTGTTTCCAGTTTGATAAGCAATATTTACTTCTGCAATGTCAGTCAGTGTTTGACCATTAGCAGTTTTTGATACTGTATATTCAAAAGAGTTTGCACCGTCTATAGTTACACTCTCTGTTCCACTCACACTACCAGTATCTGGATTTTGCACAGAGTCTATAGTATTTACTCCAGAGTCATTATTCGTTAACATTGATGAATCAATATCTATTGGAGCAGATGAGTTTGTAACGATATAATCACGGTTTGCATCAAGTGAAGCTACAAAATCAAGTGTGATTACTAAATCAACCGTTTTAGTATCTCCATCACCATCCGTTGCAGTTATTTTAAATACATCGTTCTCACTACTAATACTCTCTTTAGAGTTAATAGTGTAGAAGTATTCACCTGTAGTAAAGTTAATATCTAAAACACCACCATGAGTTGTAGTTACAGAAGCTGTTTCTCCACTAGTCGCATTATAAGTAACTCCGTTATATACAAGTTGAGTAATACTACCACCATCAGCACCGATAACTATACCATCAGAACCAGATGACATAAGAACAGAAGCATCACCTTGAACAACACCATCAGATACAGTATCTAGAAGTGTTTTCTTCAAATCAAACTCATTTAAAACTTTTACAGCGTATGGATCAATATCACCATCTGCATTTGTATCTGGAAATGCTACAGGAGTTAGACTATCTAAACTAACACCGTTTGATATACCTATACCATAAGCTATATCTACATTGTTATCTGTTAAAAATTTAGTCCAAGCACTCTCACCTTGTTCACCACCGTAAGTCACACTATTATCTAAACCATGATCATTATTTGGTTCACCATCCGATATGAAATATAGAAGTGTTTTATCCGCAGATGGAGGGTTGTATCCATTTATTACAGAATTCAAAGCTGTGTCATATTGAGTTCCACCGTTAGCGTTCACTCCATCTAAATAACTGTTTGCAGAGGCTACATCATCACTAAACCATGCAGATTCACTAACCGATGATGAAAAATCAACAAATTTAATATTTACATTTCCTAAGTTATCAAAAGAGTTAAACATTGAACCTAGAGCTTCTTTTGCTATATCCATACGAATCTGTGTTACATCAAAATCACTATCACCAGAGTTGTTACCATCTAAATCCCAAGCCATACTTCCTGATCTATCAAGTACAATTACAAGGTTAGTAGTTTGAGTAGTAGCATTTAAATCTTCTAAATGTGAGTAAATATTTGAGCCTATTGGAGCATCATCTACTATATTTACATTTAAAGTTGCTTCAGAAGTAGAACCACTTCCATCATTGACTTTATACTTAATTGAATCAACAATATTATCACCGTTAGTTACATCTGTAAGWTCATACTCATAATCYCCGGCTCTAYTATCCGCTGTGTCTTTTGTATAAACTTTTATTACACCAAATTCTGTGTCTATTTTTAAAACACCTGATTTATTAGCTTTAGTATCTTTATGTCCATCACTAGAAATCTCTATGATTTTTGCATTGGCTCCGACACCATTATCGTTATCAAATAAGTTTCCACTAACAAACTCTTTATTTGTACTAGATTCTGTGCCACCTGCTAATCCAGATTCATAAACATCAGCTGTATCATCTGTAGGTGTAAGGTTTTTATCATGATTAACAGTTAAGACTGCATTACTTGTGTCTCCGTCTGAATCAACTAAATAATATGTAAATTCTTCAGAAACACCATCTCTAGGATTACTTTCATCTGATTCATAGTTATAACTACCATCTTTATTTATAGTTAGTTTTCCGTGATCTCCATTGATCACAATAGTAGTATTAGATCCAAAGTTATAAGTTGTACTACCAAATTTAACAGAACTAAGCTCTGCACTATCTGCTCCAAGTGTATCAGCATTTAAGCCACCTTCACCTGTAATTACATTACCATAAGCTGTACCGCCAAAACCAACACTGTCACTGTCTGAAATTGCGGTAGGACTACTATCTAACACTGTTACATTGATAGAAGTCGTTGTAGATGCCGTATCATTATTTAAAGCTTCTGTAGTAGTTGCTACTACATTTAAAGTATATGTAGTTGTATCATCTACATTTGGAACTTTTAAACTTAGCTTATCTAAATCCCAACTAAGAACATCTAAACTTCCAATACCACTTTCTGTGTAAGTATTAGTTCCATCTGTAATAGTACTTCCCATAGGAATGCCACTTAAAATAAGGGAGAGAGTTTCTGAGCCATCTATATCTACTAGAGATGAAGAAACAGAAGAAAGTTTAATATCACTGCCTTCGTAACCTTGGTTAATCTCTACTGGGTAAACACCACCATCTGTTCCAGCTTCACTACCTAAAACAAAGTCAGAATGTTGTCCATTATTATTATCAATAGCATCTACATTTGGATATACATTTAAGTCATCTGAACTTAGAGGTGTAGTTACTCCATCTATAGTTACATTTATTGACATATCTCCAGGTCCACTATGATTATAAATATATGTCTCTAAAGTATAATATCCACTTTGTGGTACAGTAAATAGTCCCGCTGCATCAAACTTTGTACCGGCAGTATCAGTAGAATCATAGTTACCATATGAGTGTGAATCAGTTGATAACAATGTGTTCCCACCAAGTTCTATATGTAATGAATCATCAGCATATCCTGAAAAAGATATTGTTGATCCTGCTTCTAAGTAAATTAGACCTGTAACAACTTCTACACTATCACTTGCAATATTATCAMTAMCATTACCTCCATCACGATATGGCTGAGCTACTATAGTAGTCGTTCCTCCAGATAAACTATCAGTTAAAGCTTCTAAAGTACTAGAAGGCAACTGTGCTCCACCCTGTCCAATATTTGTATAAACAGTTTTTGTCAATCCAACTGAATCAGCAACAATGACTTGATCCATAAGAAATGAACCATCCGATGCTAGGCTATCACTAGTTCCAAGATTTGGAGCATCTGCTACGGCAGTAACATCAATAGTAAGAGTGTCAGTTGAACCAGTATTTGTTGTATAAGTAACAACTGGAATATCACCAGAGTAGTTTGTTACAGGAGTAAACGTATACCCACCGTCTGAATTTAGTGTGATTGTACCTTTATCAGTAATAGTTGCTATGTCACCTTCATTATAAACAGTAAGGGTAGCCCCATCAAAATTTCCTGCAACTGTAAATGTAGATACTTCTAGTACATCATCTGGATCATTATCATTTTTAAAGACACCGTTTGCAGCTGTAACTATAAGAGGTATATCTTCATTTGTATTATTCGTATCTGGTAGTGTAGTTGTTGGTTCATTAATGTTTGTCTCATTTAGTGTAAGAGTAATTGTTGTTTGGTTACCTATTGTATCTTTTGCAATTACATCATAATCGCCTGTATTTGTTCCAGTCTCGAAATCATTTACACCTGAAGCCACACCAGCTGTTGTGATAG
>NVRL01000082.1 GCA_002732645.1 Sulfurimonas sp.
TCGTAGTATCTATCGTCATCATTTAAGTATATGAAGTGTTCTTTTTTACGCATCTCTATCATAGCGACTTTTAGTGTAGGCATAGAARAAGGACGACCAAGACGATATTTTTGATCGTAAACCATTACTAAAGTGTCACCTTTTCTAAGGTCACGTTTGAAATTGAGAGAGTTTCTAAAGTTCGATACAAAAATTTGGGCTAGTTTTTTTGAACCGGTTGCTTTGATGATATCGTAGTAGGGAGAGTTTTTTATAGTAATAGTAAATGCTTCTGTTTTTGTATTGCTAACAATAGGAATAGCTTCAAAATGATACTCATCTTTGTGTTTATAGRTATGAATTYGTAGTTCATCATTGAGTGGTAGTAAAATTTGTTCTATTGCTCCATCATCATCTTTTAAAATCTGACAGTGAACACCTGTTCTCATCTCTTCTGTTAGGCGTTGATCATCTTTGTCGAGATTGTAGTATAGCTTTCTAACAGGGAGGTTCTGTTTTTCTAAAAAGATTAGGTAGCTTTCACCTTTAACCCAGCGAAATCGTTCAACTTGAGAGCCAAAAAGAGTAGTTGTTAGTAAAAAAAGTAGAAAAAATCGTATCATTAAATAACCATAAATATTAAATTTTTAAGAATAATTTGCAAACTCTAACAAAAGTTGGCTTAGTATGAGGTTTGCTTTGCTATAATCGCGGTATATAATTTGAAAAAGAGAGTTAATGAAGTATATAGTTTTAGTTTTAGTTCTTGCCTTACAACTAACAGCGGGAGTTGTAAAGTCGCCCCTTATTAGTGTTGATGAGCAAAATGATATTGCAACGATAAAGATTGATAAAATCGATGTAGGTATGAGTGGTTTTATATCTCATAAAATTGCCGATGGTCATACAGTTATTTTAAAAAATATTGTAGTTACAAGTTTTGATAAGCAAAGTAAAGTAGCAACTTTAAAAATGAGYCCATATGATGCCTTAAGAAATAATGCTCTGCCAAGCGGTAGATGGACTGCTGAAGTTGGTGATGAAGCTATTTTAGCTTTTGGTTATACAAGGGGTTTGTTAATCTCTCCAAGCGAAGAGATTTATCATAGAATCACAAGAAGTGTAAAAAATCTACAGTGGGTACATCCTGATATTTTTGCAACTATTTTATCTTTTAACGGGCATCCGACACCTCTTAGAGAAGATTTTACTAGACTTTCTATATCTACTTCTGTTGGTCTGATATTTGTATATCTAGAACAAAAGCTTTTCACTATAGATGCTAAGAGTTTCAAGATTTTAACTATTACAGATGCAGAGCTTAAACAAGATAATACAGAGTTGCCTTTTTACACAAGAATCGAAGAGATAGATGCTGCATGGTGGGGAGAAGGAAGTAGTGAGTTAGAGTCTTATGAACCTTACTATTATGAGCTTTTAACAGAAGCTAACCCAAACAACAAAGAGTTACAAACAATAGTTAATAATTTCAAAGCAAAGGCTTCAAAATGATTGATTCAAAACATATAAAGCATTTTACTAATATTGTTGGAGATGACAATATTTACATTGATAAAGCTCATCTTATTGCTTACTCTTACGATGCTACAAGAGAGCACTTTGAGCCAGATGCTGTGATTTTTCCAAGAAATGAAGATGATATTAGTGCGATTTTAAAGTACTGTAATGAACATAAAATAGTTATTGTTCCTCGTGGAGCCGGTAGTGGTTTTACAGGTGGAGCACTTCCTAGTTCTGGCGGTATTGTTCTTGGCTTTGAAAAACATATGAATAAAATCTTAGAAATCGATATGAAAAACATGGTTGCAATTGTTCAGCCGGGTGTTATCAATATKGATYTKCAAMRWGCYGTAGAAGARGTKGGWYTWTTTTATCCGCCAGATCCAGCWAGYCARGAKTAYTCRACTMTYGGTGGAAATGTWAGTGAAAATGCTGGYGGTATGMGWGCWGCWAAATATGGAATYACAAAAGAYTATGTAATGGCWACTCGTGCAGTRCTYCCMAATGGYGATATTATWAAAGCYGGAAAACGTACWATYAAAGATGTWGCYGGTTAYAATATWWGCGGWATWYTWATAGCATCTGAGGGTACATTAGCAGTYYTWWSYGAGATWACWCTTAGACTTATYCCAAARCCRAARYTWACTAARACWGCKATGGGWATYTTTGATASTGTRWSYSAAGCTATGGAAGCTGTATAYAAAACWATGGCWAGYGGWATTACWCCYGTTGCAATGGAGTTTTTAGATAACTTGACTATTCGTGCAGTTGAGCAGACTTTTAACAAAGGTCTACCAGTAGATGCMGGAGCACTTTTAGTTACCGATGTTGATGGAAACTTAGAAGATGATTTAAACTATCAACTAGGACAAATTGAGAAAGTCTTTCGTGAAAATGGTTGTAAAGAATTTAAAATTGCAAAAGATGAAAAAGAAGCTGCTGATATCTGGTTTGCCCGTCGTAATGCATCTCCCGCACTTAGTGTTTATGGAAGTAAAAAACTAAATGAGGATGTAACAGTTCCTCGTTCAGCTCTACCAGAATTATTAGAGAAGTTTTATGCGATAGCAGAAAAGTACCAAATCAATATACCATGTTTTGGTCATACAGGTGATGGTAACGTCCACACAAACGTAATGGTTGATGGAAGTGATCCTGAGCAGGTTAAAATTGCTTATCAAGCTATAGAAGAGGTTTTCCAAGCTACTATTGACTTGGGTGGAACTTTATCTGGTGAGCATGGAATTGGTCTTGCAAAAGCACCTTATATGCACATGGCTTTTACCGATGAAGAGATGAATTTGTTCAAGTCAATAAAAATGGCTTTTGATCCAAATAATATTTTAAACCCTGCTAAGATGGGCTTAAAATAGAAGCACTGTAGCAGACAACTTGGTCTCTCCCATGCTCTTTTGCGTGGTAGAGTGCAATATCAGCGTATTTAATACACTCCCAAATATTTTCATTATCGCYAKKSMACAWMACYRWWCCAATACTAAGTGTTTTACTAAATGATTTTGCACCTGAATAGATAAGCTGCTTTGCAAAAGAAGCACGTATCTTTTGAGCTATCTCTTGTATATATGCTTTTTCACAATTGTGAAGAAGTACTAAAAACTCTTCACCCCCAAAACGAATAGCAATATCAGATTTTCGTATAGACTCTTTTATTACGCGTGATACAATGCGAATTGCTTCATCTCCTACATCGTGTCCATATGTGTCATTAATCTCTTTGAAGAAATCTACATCTATCATTAATATACCATAAGTAGTACCTGATCTTAGTGCTTGGGGGATAGTGGTCTCCGCAAACTCATCAAGATATTTACGGTTATACATACCTGTTAACTGATCTACCCTGGCTATTTTATTTAGTAGTTGCATTAATTTTTTGCTGACAATTGCCGGTTGAGCAGTTGTAATGTAATCTTCTATTAAACCAGCTAAACWTCTAATCCTTAAGCTCTCTTCTTGATTTTTTGTTGAAAATGATATGATTAGGTTTAGTTCATTTGAGATTGAGTATGGTATACATAAAAACTCTAAATTTGGATTATTATATTTGTCGCAGGTATGATCAAAAATTGTTGAATCTACTATCATATTTATGCGATCAGCACGACATATCCCATTCTCAACATCGCAGTGACAACCGTTAACGCTGAACACAACCTTTTTAGTTTTATTAATCGCATCCGCTTCAATAAAGCTAAAATCCTCCAGTGCAAATTTCTTTTTAAGAACATAGGCTAATCTTTTATAAATATCTTCAATAGTTTCATCATGTTCTATAGTCTGTTTAAATTTATAAATTTCTGAAAGTTGATCAATAGTGTTACTGATATTAATTAAAGGATCATTATCTTGAACTCTATTTTTATTTTGAAGGAAAACATGGACTTTCTTATCAATTTCTTGAAAAACTGTTTGTAGTTTATCAAGCAGAGCATTAAGCATCTGGGCGACACTTTGACTCTCTTTTAGATTACCACCGTCTACCCGCATAGAGTAGTCTCCATCATATGCAGCCGTCATAACATCTTTAATAGAGTAAAAAACATTTATATATGGTTTTAAAAATTTATTTACAATAAATAGTACTAAAAGCATAATAATTATAGCAAGTATAGATATATAAAGTATTGTAAGCATACTACTACCACGGACATCACTTACATCTATTATCATACTAATTGTACCTAGTACTTCCCCCTCTTTAGCATCATGGCAACTTAAACAGCTTGGTGTAGAATGTGATGATGCGCTAAAAGGGATAGTTATACGCATAGTACTTTTGGTCGCAGTTTCAGTCATCTCTTTTGCAATTTTACCAGTGATCATTACCTCTTTATCCATCTCATCACGTGTAATTTCATTGTTGAAACCTTGACCAAACTGCTTAATTACAGTTGGAGAACGAGATATCCATAAGGCACTGACATTTTCAATATCTTCTATTTGTTTAAGAAAATAAGATCTTTTATCCATAATGCCATTAACCATATGTGCGGTTAGACCACCCTTTACCGTCTCAGCAGTAATCATCGCCCGTTTTTCTGCACTTTTTATACCAAAATCTCTAAAGTGAATTACTGTAATAACTATCATTGTAGTGAAAAAGATAAAAAATAGACCTAATAAGGTAAGTATCAGTGTTTGCTTAGAGCTCATATATTATCCTATATTTGTATTAAGTAGAAAACGAATAGACATGATTATAGCATAGCAAATTTTCTAAATAATTTCATAATTTATGTTTATGTAAAGTATTTAAACTTAGTTGTTATATAATCTAAGATAATTATGTGCAAAGGTTATATAGAATGAAGTTTCAAGATGCGGAGTTCTTTTATGTTTAGAGATAAAATAAATATTCACTATCTTTATAGGCATGTAAAGTTTTTTATAAGTACATTTATCGATAAAGAATTAACTCTTTTTGCTGCTAGTCTAAGTTTTTATACTATCTTTACTATTATCCCATTATTACTTATTATGCTAACTCTTCTAACATCTATGCCTTCATTCGCAGATCATTATGAGACTATAAAAACATTTATTTTCTCAAATCTTATGCCTGTAAATTCTGAAGCTATAATGGGACATATTGATGGATTTTTAGCAAACTCTGCAAAGATGGGTGTCATCGGTCTTATTATGATACTTGTTGCATCTTTACTATTTTTTAAAAACTTTGAATATATCGCAAATAAAATCTTTCATGCAAAATCTAGAACACTTTGGGAGTCAGTTACTACTTACTGGACTATGCTCACACTTACTCCTATAGCCCTTGGGGCATCTTTTTACATTACTGCACAGTTAGCCATAATGATAGAGTCAAACACTTTGACATCTGGTGTGAATATTCTTCCAATAGTTCCTTATGTAATTATCTGGGCACTATTTTTTCTTATCTTTCAAATCGGTGCAAATACAAAGATTAACCCAAGAGCATCTCTTATCAGTTCATTTATTATCTCTATAGTATTTAGCATCTCCAAGAATGCATTTATAGAGTATGTTTTTTATAACAAAGCATATACAACTATGTATGGTTCTTTTGCAATTATGATGTTTTTGTTTTTGTGGATTTATGTATCGTGGATTATATTTATATATGGACTAAAACTATGTTATATGATTAATCGCGTATACCAAAAAAGAGAAGCTAAGACCGACTAAAAGCCACACAAAACTCTTTTTATATATACTGGCTAACGATAGAACRATATGCAAGGCTAACCACTTAGCATCTAACTCTACACTTGTCTGACTTTGAGCTAATAACATAAAACTCTCTAAAACTCCATCAAAAAGATTCCCAAAACCTACTAGATGCAAGAATATACTAAGTGGATAGAAAAGAGTAAATAGTGAAGTCCAAATTATTGAGAGTGGATGGTAGATGCTAAAGTTTGAAAATATTGTTAGAGAGAATGGTAACATCAAAATATACACCCAAAAAGGTATAAGTATAAACTGCCATAATTTACTCAGATTCTTAAAATGAATCATGAATAAGAAAATGTAGAAGACCCCCGATATTGAGAGCCAAAATCCTAGTGAAAACAGAAGTTTTGGAAATATAACTAAAAGAAGTATAGCAGTTAATAGTAGTGTTTGCATGGAGATAATTTTGATACCTCTATCATAGAGTGTAAAGCCAATGATAAGCATTGCAAAAGCGCGAAGTAGGGAAGGTGGTGAGTCAAGAAAGTTTAAATAGAGTAGTAAAGAAAATGCAACTATTATAAAAATATCAGATTTAGAATTTCTATATGGATAATATCTATTTTGAAAATAACTATATAGCGGTCTTATAAGAAAGAAAAGAATTCCACTAAGTACACCAAGATGAAAACCACTAATTGCAAGAAGATGAGATACWCCAAGAGTTGAGAAGGTGGATTGTAGATCTCTATTCAGCGGAGTTGCGCTAAATAAGGCTTGGTAGATATTTGTAATATTCTCATTATTATGCTGAGATGCTATATATGAATTTAGTTTTTGTTTTAGAGTTTGTTTATCATTGATTTTTTGTACTTTCGAGTAGGCATAAAAACTTGTAAGATACTCATAAAATGTAACCTTGCCTGCAAATATCTCAAGAGTCAATTCTTTACCTTTGACATCTGCAAATGATTTTTTAGCACCGGTATAAAAAGTAGCTCCATCATTTGTTTTTAGTTTTAGAACTTGATAGCTTTTTGAGTCTTTTGTCTTTGCATACTGTTTTAATACTGTAGCTTTTATAATATATGAATCAAAGCGTGTGAGGTTTTTATACTCTTGAAAGTTTATAAGTAGGGAATAGGTAAGTATAAATAGAGATAGGAGTAAAAAGAAGAGGAACTCTTTTTTGCTAAAAAGTTCAACTCTCTCTAAAATCATTTTACAATGTCGGCATCGCGATTGAAGGTGCACCTACATCGATGTTGGCAGAGCTTGTATCTATATTTTCATAAGCAGTTTCAACTCCGGCAGAGAATTTTGGTGCCTCTACGAAGCGAGTAAGCTTTTTCTGAAAAATAAGTTTAACATGTCCAGTTGGACCATTTCTCTGTTTCCCGATAATAATCTCAGCCTCTTCTTCTTCTTTTTCTACATATTCTGAGATAAATTCTTTACCTTCAGCTTTTGCAGCTTTTTCACGTTCTTTTTCTTCTTTGTACAGATATACATCATCACGATAAACAAAAAGAATAATATCTGCATCTTGCTCAATAGAACCAGACTCACGAATATCGCTCAGCATAGGGCGTTTGTCATTTCTAGCCTCAAGTCCACGGTTTAGCTGAGAAAGAGCCACAATAGGCATCTCAAGCTCACGTGCGAGCATCTTAAGACCACGAGAAATTTCAGATACTTGCAAGTGTCTGTCTTGGTTACCAACTCCCTGCATAATCTGTAGGTAGTCGATTACAGCTATCTCTATTTCAGGATGCTGGTTTTTTAGTTTTCTAAGTTTTGAGCGAAGTTGGTTAATATTGATACTACCTTGATCATCTACAAAAAGTTTAGCAGAGTTCATTTTATCAATAGCACCGTTGAGTGAACTCCATTGATCATCATTCATATCTCCTAAACGTAACTGTTGAAGAGGGATAGAAGTTTGAACACTTAAAAGTCTAAGCATCAATTGCTCTGCTGGCATCTCTAGAGAGAAAAAAGCAACACCTTTTCCTTGCATAATAAGAGAATTTACTGTGTTTAAAATAAAAGAAGTTTTCCCCATTGCCGGACGTGCAGCGATAATAACTAGATCCCCTTTACCAAAACCGGTAGTCATTTTATTTAGTTCATGAAAGCCTGTATCAACACCAACAAGTACACTGTTCCCGCGAGCTTTCATCTCTTTGATGTATTCCATAGTATCAAATGTCATCTGCGGAGAGTCTTTAAAGTCACTTGTTTGATTGTCTTGAGTTATTTCATATAGTTTTTTTTCTACTATGTCTATTACTTCAGCAGAAGGAAGTTCTTCTTCAACTGTAACTCTTTTTATCTCAGTTGTAAGCGTTAGAAGATGACGTTTTAGTGATTTGTCTTTAATCTCATCTACATAAGCTTTTGTGTTTGAAATAGGGTTGGCAGATAATATTTCTATCATAACCTGTTCATCAAACTTTTTTATCTTGATAAGTTCTTTTTTTATAAACTCTTCATCTATAGGTTGATCTTTTTGAAGAAGTGCTGTCATAGCTATAAATATATCCTGATGTGCAGGAAGATAAAAGTCGTCTTTTCTCAGTGCAGAACTAAGATCATCAAATTGTTGAGGCTCAAAAACTATTGAGCTTAATATTGAACGCTCAAAGGCTAGGTTGTATAAATTATCTTGCACTATTTTCCTTTTTTAAATTTTTTAAATATTGGACTATTTCAGAATTTGCTTGTTTTGGTAGTTCTTGCTCAATTGCTGTTGATAAATCAAAATTTTTATCTATTATTTGTTTCATATCTTCTTCAAGAAGATTAAGTTTTTCTGTTACAACATTCCAAACTTCTTCTTGTGAGATACCAAAGTATCCGTGAGAGACTAGATTTCTAAAGTTGACAACTTTTCTAAAATACATAGGTGACAAACTAACAAATTTTTCATCTTGAAGAAGATTATTTAGAGCTTCGCCTATAATTTCCAAATTTCTAAGAGTTGCATCCCAGTTGATTTCACTATGAAGTAAGTCATCACCGCAAGTAAAGTTTTCTGTATAAGTTTTTATTTTTTGAATACAAATAAAAATATCAACAATAAAAAGTTCAAGATCTCGTTTAGTAGACATATATTAAATCTTTTTCAATTTTTTCTTTATAGTATTCTCTAAAACTATCTATATAGCCAATATCAACTTTGAGATTAAATTTAGATTCTAAAAATTCACGTAAATCTTCTCTAAGAAAAAAATCTTTTTTTGTAGAGATAATAGCAAGGTCAATATCACTATTTATATTTTCTTCACCCCTTGCATAACTTCCAAAGAGACCAATTTTAGTGACACTGTATTTTTCATTTAAAAGTTGTTTATTTGTTYTTARAAAGTTTAAAATATATTCTTTTGTCACTATATGCTCCTGCTTTTATTTTGTAAGTTTATTTTAGCATATTCATTTTAAAATAAGGATGAGAGTYATACCCAGTTAAGGGAGTGTATATATTAGTTTATGCTTTTTTGATTGTTGGTGTTATTATATTCATTTACATATACTGCATGAGAACAGTAAAAATTATTTTTCAAAATATTCCATTAATAAACTTTTATTTATAATTTTTTCATCTGAATCTATTATATTCTTTCTTTTAAAGTGTCTTAATACTCTAGATATTGTTGCTGGGTTAATATTTAAAATATCAGCAATTACTATTTTCTTTGTTGAAGAAAAATTAACTTCATTATCATAAATATATTTAGCTACTCTTCCTTTAGCATCAAGCTGTGTACCTCTAGAATAAAAATTATTTCCGTAAATATCTTTTTCATAAATATTATTATATTGAGTGTTTTCAATTGTTTTAGTTAAACTTTCTATTTTTTCAAGAATAAAATCATATTCCGGTATTGTTTCTGTATCAATTTTAACAGCTTTAAAAGTACCAAAACTTTTTAAAAATGTTGAATCGTTTGGCTCTTCATAGGTTGCTTTTACAGCTTCTATTAATTCTTTTTGAAATTGTTTCATTTTTGAATAGTTTAAATCTCTTGGATATTCAAGGTGTTTAATAGGGGAAGTATCAAAAGAATAGTCAGTTTCGTAATCTTTTATAATGATAGTTGGTTTGTCAAATGCTAACCTTAATCCTAATTCAAACATTACATTTGGATTTTTACCACTTACATCACATATTACAACTGGATTTTTATATAAATTTTCTATTATTTTTTTATGTATAACACCTATATTCTCACTATGACTTACAAGTTTTGGGTTAAAGGATGTATTTTCTAAAGCT
>NVRL01000083.1 GCA_002732645.1 Sulfurimonas sp.
CTAGCAATAAAAGTTCCATACCAGAATATCGTCTAAATATTATTTACTTTTAAGTAATAAATCACTATCATTCCAGCACAAGTTGCCAGAGTGGTGGAACGGTATACACGGCGGATTCAAAATCCGCTGCCTTCGGGCTTAGGGGTTCAAATCCCCTCTCTGGTACCACCAACCTACAAAACCATATAAATATGGCTTTTCAAAGAATAAATAAACCCTATATTCCCGAAACATACCCTGTCTCTGGTCTTATTATTAAGACAACATTAGCTTCACCATTACCAGATAGTGTAATTGTACAATTCGCTACCATCAAAGAACCTGCTGGATAAGCTGAACCCCATGCATTAGTATCTCCTATCATTGGTCTTCCTAAATGGTCAAAACTAATCTCGGCATTAGCATTATCACCACCACAACCAGCATCAAAATTAAGAGTAACACCATAATCATCATTTAGGTTTATACCTGATAGGTTTTGATCATTGCTTTGAGGATTTCTAGCAAATGTATTTCCATTATCACTACGAATAGAATATGCATTACCTGTAAAGTTAATCTGCCATCTATCTTGATACCATGTATTATTTGTTGCATCAAACTTATCATCAATCATTGCTAAGTGTTGTGCATATCTTATGTGTGATTGTAGCTGTACAGCTGCTTGTGAAACTTTAGTACTTTGCATACTTGGTAACATTACCGCTGCTAATATACCTATAACCACTAGTACAAAGACTAGTTCTAACATTGTAAACGCTTTTTTCATTTTCCACACTCCTCTTCTATATCCATTTATCTATAGCAAGTAGTTGTAATGATATAACTGTAAACACCATACACCAAACATATCTTATTATTTATTCAGCAAAAAAATTATCTTAGTATATCAAAGTCAATCAGTAGAGTAGATTAAATTTTACTAGATACTATGGAATAGTTTTTGCTAAATTTTTATAAATAATTCAGAGTTACAAAGGCTTTTAATATCTTGGTAAAATATATCATTCTCATTTTAATAGCCACACAACTCTACGCAGGCGAAGTTYTAAAAAGCACTTATTATATAGATTCGAAAGATATATATATTTCACATATTATTAAAAATCCTCCGAGCAATAAATTACTCTACAAARTAAACCCAAATAAATATACAAAAAGAGTAAAGTCAAAAGATCTAATTTTAATATTGAAAAAACATGGATATAGAGGTATCTCATCTAAGAATACTTATATAAAGTTTGTAAAAAAAAGTCCTATTGATACTTCAAAAATAGCTCTGTACATCAAAGAACACTATTTAAGCAAGTACGATCAGATAGATATAAAAAAGATCACTGTTGAACCAAGAGGATATATAACATCTCTACCTCCAGAATACACTATTAGTATAAGAAAAAAGAATCACCTATCTAGAAAAGGCATTGTAAGTGTTAAAACACTCAAGAACAAAAAAATATTTTTCAATTATGATATTGTTGCAAATGTTTGGGTCTATCTCTCCAGAAAAGAAATCAAAAAAGATGTTGAACTATCAGCCCTAAATACTATAAAAAAGAGTATAATCTTAGATAAATTTATGGCAAAGCCTATACAGAACTTAAGTGCTCATAGCCTTCAAGGCAAGCACAGAATAAAAAAAGACAAAATTATAACAACAAGAGATGTTGAGATTCTTAGCGTCATAAAGAAAAATTCTTATATTAATGTTAGTTTAGATAGTAAAAATATGTCTATCAGTTTTAGTGCCAAAGCACTGCAAAGTGGAAAACTAGGTGATACTATAACAGTTCAAAAAGCTAATGGTAAAAGACTTAGAGTAAGAGTTACAGGTAAAAATAGAGCGGAGATAAGATGAAGATAATTGTAGCTACGAGTGGTGCTAGTGGAGTAAATTTGGGAATAAAAACTCTTAAACTGCTTCCAAAAGAGATAGATAAACACTTTATTATGACAAAGAACTCAGAGATAGTTTTAGATAAAGAGATGAATCTAACTACTCATGACAATGAAGATATATCCGCAAGTATAGCATCCGGTTCATTTGGTACAGATGCTATGATAATCGCACCATGTAGTATGAATACTCTGGCTAAAATAGCTTGTGGTATCTCTGACAATCTTGTTACAAGATGTGCAAGTGTAATGATAAAWGAGCAAAAAAAACTTATACTTGCACCAAGAGARATGCCATTTTCTGCTATAGCTTTACAAAACATGCAAAAACTAGCTACTCTAGGAGTTATAATAGCTCCTCCTGTGATGGCTTACTACTCAGAACAGCAAACCCTTGATGAAATGGAAAACTTCATTATAGGCAAGTGGTTTGATTTACTCGGTATAGAAAATAATTTATATAAAAGATGGGAATAAAATTGAATAAAATCGCACTATATCCTGGTACTTTTGACCCTATAACAAATGGTCATTTTGATATTATTGAAAGAGCCTTAAGACTTTTTGATGAAGTAATTATAGCAGTAGCTATATCAAAAGATAAAAAACCTATGTTTACACTTGAAGAGCGTATTAAGATGACTGAAAAAGCCATAAAAAACCTAACTAATGTAAGTGTTGTCGGCTTTGACAATCTAACTGTTGAACTGGCAAAGACTCATGGAGCAACTATCCTGATCCGTGGACTTAGAGCTGTAAGTGATTTTGAGTTTGAACTACAACTTGGCTACTTAAACAACTCGCTAGATGATTCTATTGAAACAGTTTACTTGATGCCAAAACTGCAACATGCATTTATAAGTTCATCTAGTGTAAGAAACTTACTAAAATTTAATGCTAAAACAGAGCATCTACTACCTGCTGAAGTACAAAAGATTATTGGGAGTATGGATTCATGTACATTGCAATAGAAGGTATTGATACAGCTGGCAAAAGTACTCAGATTCAAAGACTTAAAGAAAATTTTCCAGATGCCATAATCACCAAAGAACCAGGTGCTACAGCCATTGGAGAAAAAATAAGAGAGATAGTTCTTAGTGCCAAGACACAAAGTAAAAAGGCTGAATTTTTACTATTTTTGGCAGATCGTGCGGAGCATATCAAGGAAGTTATTGAACCAAACCTAGAAAAGATGATTATCTCAGATAGAAGTGTTGTAAGTGGCGTAGCCTATGCTTTGATGCAAGGAGAGATTAGTGAGACAGCTATAGTCCATCTGAACAGGTTTGCAACCGGTGGCATATACCCTGAAAAAGTTTTTCTTCTAAAACTTACTAAAGAGGAGCTAGAGTACAGACTTTCTCAAAAAGAGCTAGATGGCATCGAGCTAAGAGGATCAAAATACCTACTAAATATACAAGACGCTATCATCAAAGCTACAGAGCTTCTAAAGCTAGAGCTTGTAACTATTGATGCTACAAAAAGTAGAGAAGAGATAACTAAAGAGATTATAGAAAACCTTAAGTAGTTACTCTATCTCCATTTTGAATATCATCCAGTATCTGACAAAAAGGATCATGAATATCGTTACATGGTTCTATTCCTATAAAAATATCATTATCTGTTTTATYAWRTKTMWMTSMAKYWMMNATYSSARWTAATATGATTCCAAAACTCTTCTAAATATTTTGGACGTAAATTTCTGTAATCAATATAATAAGCATGTTCCCAAACATCACATACAAATAACGGCACCAAATATGAGTTTAACGGGGTATGAGCATTTTCAGTTTTTTTCAGCATCAGCTGCCCTTTAGGCTCTCTAACCAGCCATACCCAACCTGAACCAAAGAGTGTTGTTCCTGCTTTTATAAACTCTTCTTTAAGAGCTTCTACCGAACCAAAATCATTATTAATCTTTGTTAAAAGTTTCCCACTTGGAGCAGACTTTGCCGTTGATAAACTTTTCCAGTAAAATGTATGGTTAAAAACTTGCGCTGCATTATTAAATACAGGTCCATCAGAATCACGAATAATAGATGAAAGAGACATTTTATCAAACTCTGTCCCCTCAATCAATTCATTTAGCTTTTTTACATAAGTAGCATGATGCTTATAGTAATGATACTTTATAGTCTCCTCAGAGATAAAAGGCTCCAACGCATTGTCCGCAAACGGTAGTTTTGGTAAATCAATCATAATCTATCCTTTTCCAATTAAAATATATCACTAGAAACAATTATAAGATTTTTTTATTAAACTATATTTAATAAAATTAACTACTTTTAGATATAAAATAATAAAGAATGACTTTATGTAAAGCTATACCTATAATCAACCATATATAAGCAAAAAATGGTATCCTTTCATATAATAATTTAATACCGAAATAGACACAATTAAGGATACGAATGATCAAGTCACTAAGAGGGATGAACGATATATTAAGTGAAGATTACGAGAGATTTACTCACTTCATTTATACAGCTACAGATATAGCACAGAAGTATGGTTATCATTTTATAGAGACACCGCTCTTAGAAGAGACTGCTCTTTTTAAACGTTCTGTTGGAGAGTCTAGTGACATCGTCGGTAAAGAGATGTATCAGTTTATTGACAAAGGTGAAAATGATGTATGTCTTCGTCCAGAGGGAACTGCAGGAGTTGTTCGCGCATTTATTCAAAAAAAACTAGATAAAGCAGGTGGAATACATAGATTTTTCTACCATGGTCCAATGTTTCGTTATGAGAGACCTCAAAAGGGAAGACTAAGAGAGTTTCACCAGTTCGGTGTTGAGAGTTTTGGAGTAGATAGTGTTTACGAAGATGCTACTATGATTATGATGGTAAGTGATATTTTAAAAGCTTTAGGAATCGGTTATAGACTTCAATTAAACTCACTAGGTGACAACAATTGTATGCCTGATTACCGTAACCGCCTTGTAAAATTTGTACAAGAGTGTGGAGACGATATCTGTGAAGATTGTGTAAGAAGATTAGATACAAATCCTATTCGTGTACTTGATTGTAAAAATGACAAATGTCAGACTCTTTATGAAGGTGCTCCAAAACTGATTAACTGCTTATGTCAAAACTGTGAAGATGATTTCACATCTTTAAAAAAGATTTTAGAAGACAATGGCATTGAGTATGAAATAGATACAAATCTTGTTCGTGGACTAGACTACTACTCTAAAACAGCCTTTGAATTTGTAAGTGATAATATCGGAAGCCAAAGTGCTATTGCAGGTGGTGGTAGATATGACAGACTCGTAGAATTTCTAGATGGTCGCCCTACTCCGGCAGTTGGTTTTGCTATGGGAATAGAACGCCTGATGGAACTCATAGTGATGCCAGAAAAGTCAAGAGAGGGTTACTATATTGGAGCTATGGATGAAGAAGCTATTGGTTTAGTTGTTAATCTGGCTCATAAAAAAAGAAAAAAGGACAAGGTAACTATTGATTATAAGGCTAAAAACTTTAAGAACCATATCAAGGGTGCAGATAAAGTCAATGCAAAATACTTCTGTATTATTGGAAGTAATGAGATACAAAGTGCAACAATGACAATTAAGAATTTAGAAGATAAAACTCAACTNACAATAAACCTAAAGGATTTTTAATGGAAACACTTCATATCTTATGGGCTTTATTTGTAGACTTTATTGAATTTTTCATACTTGGTGGCGTATTTGCCATTTGTTTTCTATATGTTTACGACAGACATATTCAAAGAAAACATGCACTACTTATTAACTACCCTGTTATAGGTCGTTTTAGATATCTTTTTGAAGCACTAAGAGAACCTCTTCGTCAATACTTTGCAGAAGAGACATTCTATGACTCAAAAGACAAGGTTGACTGGGTGTATACAGCAGCAAAAGATTTACCAAATTACAGGTCATTTTCTGTAGCTCAACCATTTTCTGGTTCAAGATTTATAATTAAGCATGCAACAAACGTACTAAATGACGATGAAGTAGATGAAGATACATCTATAGTCTTTGGTAAAGATAGAGAGATCCCATTTATATCTTATACACCTATTATCCGTTCAGCTATGAGTGATGGCGCGCTATCTCCTGAAGCTGTAAGGGCATTTTCTATTGCCGGTGCGAATACAAATCTTACGATAAATACAGGTGAAGGTTCTTTAACCTCCAACCATCTTTTTACACACAAGCCAGATTTGAATAATGCTGATTATCTTGAAATTTTAAAAAGCACACCATGGGCAGAATTTGTATTTAAACTTGGAGATTTATTCTTTAACAGACCAAGAGCTTTAAAATGGTACAGAACGGCTCTACTTAACAAAAAAACTCAAAATACATATATCTATGATACAACATCTCATGTACTTTTTCGTGTAAATTGGAATGCTCCGATAGAAGTATTTCCGAAAGAAGTACCGACAGATATACCAAATACTATTTTTCAGATGAGTTCAGGTCTCTACGGAGTCAGAGATGAGAACGGTAAATTTGATGAACTAAGATATCAAAAAGTAATGAAATTTTGCCGTATGACGGAGATAAAAATTGCACAAGGGGCAAAACAGACTGGCGGAAAACTAGCTGCTGCAAAAGTTACTGCCGATATCGCCTATTACAGAGGTGTGCCTGAGGGACAAAATATATTTTCACCAAACAGATTTCCTTATGCAGACTCAACTGAGCATCTGCTTGACTTCGTTGAAAAACTTCAAAAGCTCTCTAAAAAGCCTGTTGGTTTTAAAATAGTCATCTCAGATGCAAACGCAGTTGATGATATGGTTGCAGAWRKWKMTMMWRRWRAWGCASAWRRTAGAAATATACCAGATTTTATTACTGTAGATAGTGGAGAAGGTGGTAGTGCTACAGCTCCACTAGAGCTAATGGAGTCTGTTGGTCTTACTACAAACAACGCTCTCTACGTTCTAGATGCTATGCTTAAAAAACATGAAATACGTCAAGATATAAAGATCATTGCAAGCGGAAAAATACTAACCCCTGACGATGCTATTATTACGCTTTGTATGGGTGCAGATGCTGTAGGTATTGCTAGAGGCTTTATGATGAGTGGTGGCTGTATTCGTGCTCGTATGTGCTCTGGGTTTGGTTCTCATGTTTGTCCTGTGGGAATGGCTACGCAAGACGAGAAAAAAAGAGCTTCTTATTTGGTTGTCAAAGAGGGACAAGAGATAGGTAACTATCATAAGAACCTAATTAAGGGTATGAAGGTTGTTTTAGCAGTTATGGGTATTAAGAATATAAATGAGCTTAATAAGTCACACTTAACATTCAAAAATCAAAATGCTGAAATATATTTTGATATAGATAAATATTTCCATCAAAAATTGCATATATAGATTATGAAAAATTTTGGACTAGACATATGGTCAAATCAAAACTTTATTATTGAAGATGGCCAGATAAAACTAAACTACAAGTGTATGCCATCTATTTTAGATATCACCCAAAAGATTCGTTCTAATGGTGTACGTGGACCTATGTTACTTAGATTCCCGCATCTTATTAAAAGACAGATTAGTACACTGTACTCTTACTTTGATAAAGCGATAAAAGACAACAGTTATGAAGGTACTTTTAATGCTGTTTTCCCACTAAAAGTAAATCAGTTTCCACATGCTGTAGAAGCTATTACATCCCAAGGTAAAAAGTTTAACTATGGACTTGAAGCAGGAAGTAAAGCAGAACTTATACTAGCTATGAGTCAGACTAATCTAGGTGCACATATCACAGTTAACGGCTTTAAAGATAGAGAGATGATTATACTTGGCTTTATTGCAGCGCAGAGTGGACACAATCTTACACTAACTATTGAAGGCTTAGGTGAGCTTAAGACTATTATTGAAGTTGCGAAAGAGTGTGACCTCAAAATACCAAATATTGGCATTAGAGTCAGACTTCATAGTGCAGGAAGTGGTATCTGGGCAAAGAGTGGTGGTATGGATGCTAAGTTTGGTTTAACAGCAACAGAGATTATTGAAGCTGTTACACTGCTTTCAAAAGAAGATATGCTAAATAACTTGACTATGGTTCACTTTCATATAGGCTCCCAAATGTCAGATATAGCACCTCTCAAGAGAGCTCTTCGTGAAGCTGGAAATATATATGCTGAACTAAGGATGATGGGAGCTAAAGAGCTAAATAACATAAATATAGGTGGTGGTTTGGCTGTTGAATATGACCAACACACTCACTCAACATCTAGAAACTACTCTATAGATGAGTTTTCAAGCAGTGTTGTATTTTTACTAGGTGAGATTATGAATGCTAAAAAGGTTAAGCATCCAAATATATTTACAGAATCAGGTAGATTTATTGTCGCCTCTCATGCTGTACTAATCACACCGGTACTAGAGCTTTTTTCACAAGATTACCAAGAAAAACTACTTAATTTTAAAGAAGTAAACCCTCCAATATTACAAGAACTGATTGAGCTTAACAACCTTCTTAGCAACCAAAACTGTATAGAGTATCTCCATGATGCACTAGACCATATGGAATCACTTCTTACTCTTTTTGATTTAGGTTATATTGATCTGCAAGATAGATCAAATGCCGAGATATTAGTTCATAATATTATAAAAAAATCTCTATATTTGAAATCTGGAAATCCTACAGATGAGTTGGAACAATTGCAGGTAAAACTACAAGAAAGATACTTGATTAATGCTTCTATCTTTCAAAGTCTACCTGACTACTGGGGGCTAAAACAGCATTTTCCTGTTATGCCTATCCATCATTTAAACTCAACTCCACTAAGGGCTGCTTCTTTATGGGATATTACTTGTGATAGTGATGGTGAAATAGGTTTCAATCCAGATAAACCATTATATCTTCATGATATAAACCTTGACGAAGAGGAATATTTTTTAGGCTTCTTTAACGTTGGTGCTTATCAAGAAGCTCTTGGAATGAATCACAACCTATTTACGCATCCTAATGAATATACAATAAAAATAGATGATGATAAATACAGTATTACAAATGAAGTTGAATCAAAAAATATTTTAGATATATTAGAATCAATAGGCTATAACAAGAAAAATATATTAGAAAAACTTAAAAACGACCTGCTTATTAGCGATTTTATCACAGAAAAAGAAAAAAATGATACACTTGCAAAACTTGAAACTTTCGTAGAACAAAATGGCTATCTACGAACAACAAACTAAGGGTAACTATGGGACTATATGCTGAAATAAAAGAAGACTTTTCAAATGCTTATAAGAATGATCCTGCCCTAAACTCTAAACTGGACTTTATTTTTAATTATCCCGGTGTTTGGGCAATTGCTTGGTATAGGGTAGCACATAAGCTACACAATATCAATTGTAAAAGACTTGCTAGAATTATAATGGGATTTACTCAAATAATGACAGCTATAGATATTCATCCAGCTGCTACAATTGGCAAAAGAGTGTTTATAGATCATGGAGTAGGCGTTGTAATCGGTGAAACAGCTATAATTGAAGATGATGTCCTAATATACCAAGGTGTAACCCTTGGTGGTGTATCGCTAACTCATGGAAAACGTCATCCTACTATAAAACAAGGTGCGGTAATCGGTGCTGGTGCTAAAGTCCTTGGTAATATCACCATAGGTGAATATGCAAAGATTGGTGCCAACTCGGTTGTTGTTAAAGAAGTTCCAGATTGCTCAACAGCTATAGGTATTCCTGCTCATGTTATTGAAAAAGGCAGATGTAAAGACCCATTTATGCATAATATGCTTCCCGACATCAACAAAGAGATGTTTGAGTATCTACTTAAAAGGGTTGCTATTTTAGAGCATATATTAGTTGAAGACAACAAAAATGTACTTGAAGAAGATCTTGAACTGGAAAATATCTACGAATCTTTCATTAAGGCTATGAAGAGTTAAAATAAAAAACTACTCATATAAACTAATATATATTATTTTTTTAGTATAATGTCATCAATATTTTATTGGAGGCGTTTATGCTAACTGACCGCGTTAACACACTATCTGAATCAAT
>NVRL01000084.1 GCA_002732645.1 Sulfurimonas sp.
TGAAAACTTTTTATAAAATTCTTTTAATTGCTGCTTTAATCCTAATAAGCACTGGCTGTTCAAGTATGACGGCTCCTGAAGCCAACAATAATCACAACTCACAAATACATCAAGGTAATAATTTTTTTATCATTGTTGCAAGTAAAAAAACAGCAAAAGAACTTGCTCAACCCCATCAGTCTAGTTTTTTAGAAGACCGTGTTTCCACTGAAATAACTAAACTCGAAATAATAGATGGTAAAGCTAAGTTTTCAGTAAAAACATCAATACTATACCAGCCACTCACAACAAGTAAGAATTCAGTTAGTTTTTGTTCTGGCGAATACATGTTAGAAGATAAAATAAGAGAATATATGGAAGATGAAATTTCGAAAAGACTACTAAATATTGCCAGTTTTGCAAGAAATAATGCTAATCTCAAGTTTAATCTCTCGTTTGATATTTTAGGAACAGCGGATAACAATAATGTAGATACAGGAATATTCAAAACAAGATACTTAGGTGAACTATCAAATGGACAGGATATTGTCTTGCCGTGTCCAATCGGATATGGAGAGTGTATTATTCCGATTAACTCTAAGTTGTCAAACACTAGAATTGCCATACTTAGAAGCGTAAATGGGTATAACATGGTTAAAAGAATACATTCTAAAATTCAGGTGGAAGCAAATGACTCTTTTTCTATGAAAAAGAGCAAACTTAACTATGCTCTTTATCCTGAAAGTGGYCCAGCATATCGAAGATTGGATATAATTATTAACTTTGAGATACAAAGCGAGGGATAAGTGCATATAGCAGTTTTAATTTTCATCACTATTCTCATGTCTGGATGCGGCTCTCGAGTCGTAACAGCAGAGGGTGTCCAATTTTTTGATGCAAGTGATATTACAAATTACAACTCAAACCTTTCTCATAGTGTATTCTCTATTGTGGAGAAAACACAAAAGACAGAGAAACTAATTGGAACTGCTTTTCTATACTGGCCTAAAAGTGATACGAACAGCTCTGTTTTAATAACAGCTTTTCATGTAGTTGAAAACCTCAGTTATAACTATTTTATAAAAGTTCGGTGTAAAGATGGACCTAAATTGTTTAAGATAGATAGAATTTCAAGGATGATCGAAAATATTGATATGGCTATTGTTGACTCCAAGGAGTTTAGAAAACACTCATCAAAAAGCAAATATAAACCTTTTATTATAGAGAAGATTGATATTAGTGATACTTCTCTTTTTTATAATTATCATACCGCTTATTATATTGACGAAGCGTTTTTGACTACTCCTATGATAAGCCAGATACAAATAAAAGATTATTTACCAAACCATCACTTTTTTGCATCTCAATACTACATAGGCAAAGGCTCAAGTGGCTCTCCTGTAGTCCTTTATTCCAACAACACTGCATATCTAGCCGGAATGATTTTAAGTGTCTTTAAAAAGAAAAACAATACTACCGCCCACCTTAATATTGGCAGGATATTAAAAGCTGAAATAATACAAGAAACTTCAAAAAAATACTTGTCAGATGTCTGGGAAAAAGAGCAATCAATAATCATTAAAAAGCAATTGAAGAAAGAGAATGACTTGGGTTTGAATGATTCACTAAAAGTATACCCTCAAGGGAAATAAAACTGTGCAGCCATATTATATACGAGAGTTTATATAATACAACAGTCTGAATGTTGTACTCTCTGTAAATGCTCACTATAAATACCTTTGTAATTAATTGGTGTAATTTTACACTAAAACTCTTATGCTATTATTATTAAAAATAAAAAAAGAGGCATTATGAGCCAAATGAAAACAATATATTTAAAAGATTATAAAAAACCTGAATTTGAGATAAAGAGTTGTGAGCTTCACTTTGAACTCTTTGAAGAGTTTGCTACTGTGACGAATCTTATGAAGATAAACAAACTTGATGCAAACGAGACTGATATACGTCTAGATGCTGTAGACTTAGAGCTTATAGAACTTTACTTGAATGACTTAAAGCTAAATGATACTCGTTATATCATAGATGCAGAGAGTTTGACTATTTTAAATGTTCCAGACTCATTTTCTATTAAAATTAAAAACAAAATATATCCTCAAAACAATACTGAATTAGAAGGGCTTTACAAATCAGGTTCTATCTTTTGTACACAGAATGAGCCAGAAGGCTTTAGAAGAATAACTCCATACTTAGATAGACCGGATGTTATGAGCGTATTTACTACAACTATCATCGCACAAAAAGATAGATATCCTATTTTACTTAGTAATGGAAACAAGAAAAACTGCCATGACTTTATGAACGGTAGACATGGAATAACTTGGCATGATCCCCATCCAAAACCATCTTACCTTTTTGCTTTAGTTGCAGGTGATCTTGGATGTGTAAATGATGAGTATACGACTGCATCTGGAGAGTATGTTGAGCTAAATATCTACTGTGATAAAGGAAACGAGTCACAGTGCTCTCACGCTATGAAATCACTTAAAGAGTCAATGCTTTGGGATGAGCAAAAATATGGTCGTGAGTATGACTTGGAAATCTATAACATAGTCGCAGTAGATAGTTTTAACATGGGAGCTATGGAAAATAAAGGTCTGAACATCTTTAACTCTCACTACGTCTTAGCAGATGAGACAAGAGCAACAGATGCTAACTTTATGGGCATCCAAAGTGTTATAGCTCATGAGTATTTTCACAACTGGACAGGTAACCGTATCACCTGTAGAGACTGGTTTCAACTAACACTAAAAGAAGGACTTACGGTATTTAGAGACCAATCTTTCTCAGCTGACCTAAACTCTCGTGAGGTTCAACGTATCGAGGATGTTAAGGGTTTAAGAGATAGACAGTTTGTCGAAGATGCATCTCCAACTGCTCACCCGATTCAGCCAAACTCATATATGTCTATAAACAACTTCTATACATCTACAGTTTACGAAAAAGGTGCTGAGATTATTCGCATGATTCACACTCTTTTAGGTGAAGAAAACTATAGAAAAGCAACTGACTTATACTTTGCTACTTTTGATGGTCAAGCGGTTAGAACAGATGACTTTTTATGGGCTATGGGCAAGGCAAGTGGGATTGATTTAAAAGAGTTTGAGACTTGGTACCACCAGTCTGGAACACCGACACTAAGTGTTGAAGACTCTTTTCATAAAGGAACTTACAAACTTAGAATTACTCAAGATATTCCAAATGCAGTTGATGGTAGTAAACAAAAACCATATTACTTTCCATTAAAAATGGCTCTTATTGGACTTGATGGAGAAGAGATACTACAAAAGGTTCTTATCGTCTCAAAAGAAGACGAAGAATTTATTTTTAAAGGTCTAGATGCTAAGCCATACCTATCTATAAACCGTGACTTTTCTGCTCCAGTTATAATAGAACAGACTGCTAAAGAGTATGCATTTTTAATGAAGCATGACAAAAATAGTTTTGTGAGATATGAATCAGCACAATCATTCGCAACAGAGACTTTAGAAGAGATGATGGATACCGGAAATATTGATAAAGAGTTCTTGGAAGCTTATGGTTATATCTTAAACCTTGATTCAGAGCTATCATATAAGGCATTGCTTTTAGAACTTCCATCAGTTTCGACTCTGATGCAAAGACAGACGATAGTGGATTTTGTACCTATTTATCTTGCTAAAGATAGACTTGAACGTGAACTTGCAACGCTATATAAAGATAAGCTACTGGAGATTTACAAACAAAACCACAATCCTAAAAATAAAGAGCTAGATGCTATCAGTATGGGGCAGCGTGCTATTAAAAACAGAGTTCTTAGAATCTTGTCTGCATTAGAGAGTAGAGAAATTATAGACWTGGCGAGGGAACAATACGAAGAGTCGCTCACCATGACAGACAGAATAGTCGCACTTGATATCTTAGAAAATATCACAAGCCAAGAGGGTGAAATAGCTCTCAATGACTTTTATAACAGATATAAAGATGATACTTTAGTTATGAACAAGTACTTTGCAATACTTTCAGCATCTACTAGAAACGGAACTCTTGATCGTGTTATAGCTTTACAAAATGATGAAGTTTATGATGAAAAAGTTCCAAATCTAGTTCGCTCTTTAATTGGGGTGTTCGCTAGAAACTACAAACACTTCCACGCAAAAGATGGACATGGATACTCTTTTGTTGCAGATAAAATAATAGAGATAGATAAGATAAATCCACAGATGGCATCTGGACTTGCATCTGCGTTTAAAATATATGAGAGACTAACCAATGCAAATAAAGAGTTKATRAAAAAAGAGTTAGAGCGTATTCTAGCAGTGCCTACTCTTTCAAAAAATGCATATGAGATAATCTCTAAGATATTAAAAGTAGACAAAAAGTAAGTCTTAAAGAATGAGCGAGCCATTTAATAAAAACATCAAAGTACTCTATGTAGAAGATGATGAGATCGCTCGTGAGAATGGTGTTGAGTATCTAGAAAACTATTTTGAGCATATTTATGAAGCGGAAGATGCTATAAGTGCCTTGAATCTTTATGAGAAGTATAGTCCTGATATCATCATCACAGATATCCAGATGCCAAAGATGAATGGTCTGGAGTTTGTTAAAAAGATAAGAAAAAAAGATTCTAAGACTCAGATAATCATCATAACCGCATTTAGCGAAACAGATTACTTGCTTAAAGCAGTTGAGTTAAAGCTGGTTAAGTACCTCATAAAACCTGTAAAAGAGAGTGCTTTTGAGGAGGCTTTGCATCTCTGTGTTGAGAGTATGACTAAAGATGACTCTAACATTGTCAAACTCTCCCAAAATACATACTTTGATACTTTCAATCTGACTCTTGTTGTAGATGCCGAGGTTGTTAAACTACGAACTAAAGAGGTCGAACTTCTAAGACTTCTTATAAAGTATAAAAGCAGATACGTCACATACTCAGAGATAGAAAACTTTGTCTGGCAGGGTAGTGCTATGAGTAAAGATGCTCTAAAGACAGTCATCAAAAACTTAAAAGCAAAACTTCCTAAAGAGCTTATACTTAACCTTACAGGAACTGGGTACAAAATTGAGCTTTGACACTAGTTTAGTCTTAGCTTACGGGATAACCTTTGGTATCTTGATAATGACTATAGTCTATACTTTTGTACGCTATCTATACTCAAAAGAACTTATCTACATCAGCTACAGCGGTATGCAGTTTTTCTCACTTTTATATATAGCAAGTTATGGTGGTTTTTTTACTCTGCCAAATCATACGCAGGAACTTTTTTTAGCACTCTCAACAGTAGGTGCGGTACTCTTTGCTATAACTTTTTACGAAGGTAAGTTCTTTCCTGAAATTAAAAATACAAAAGAGCTTATAGTCAATACTCTACTTTTATATGTTGTAATACTCAGTGTTTTTTACCACTATGTTCTTTTTGAGTACCTACCTTATACTCTCGTCTATGGCATCTTATTTCTTTCGACTATATCAAATAAAAATCAAGGTCTAAACCCTACAAGTGTCTATGTTATTGGCTGGTCGCTTCTATCTTTTTTACTCTTTGTATTTGATCTAAAAGATTTTTATCTTGAGATGGGTTATATAGATATAGTTCTAGTGGCTTTTGCTATAGAAGCTATGCTCTTTACCATTTCAGTATCATATAGATACAATTTACTAAGAAATCAGTCTATAGACAATGAGAAGATGCTGCTTCAGCAGTCAAAACTTGCAAAGAGCGGTGAGATGATAGGAAATATTACTCATCAGTTTAGACAACCTCTAAATAACCTCTCATATCTTCTTATAAACATAAAAAAGAGAGTTCAAAAGAGAGAAGAAGATAGTGATTACTACAAAAAGAAGTTTAAGCAAGCAGAGGAACAACTTCAATTTTTGTCAAAGACAATTGATGACTTTAAAGAGTTCTATACACCTTCAAAACTCACAGAAGATTTTTATGTAAAAGACTCAATTGAAAATGCTGTGACTATTTTGAGTGCAGAGCTTAAAAATAGGGGGATAGAGTTGGAATTTGATTTTAATACATTTGATGGTATCAAAGTCCATGGAATCAAAAACGAACTATCCCAAGTTATCTTAGCACTTATCTCAAACTCTTCAGATGCTTTAGTGGATAAAGAAAACCCCATCATTAAACTAAAAGTTGATGCAACTAGTTCTGAGGTTATAGTTAGTGTAGAAGATAATGCCAGTGGGATAAAACCTAAAGATATGGATAAAATATTTGAGCCATATTTTTCTACAAAAGATGATGGATCAGGAATAGGACTTTATTTAGTAAAAGTGATTATAGAAAAGAGTTTTGAAGGAAAARKWGWRKWSSWMWWSCRWWMWGWSGRWKTRWWWWTYRSYYYYKRYSKYGGWRAAGTCATTTAGTATTTGGATAGATAAAAGCTAGCATTTCAGTAGCTTTTACTTTTTCATCTTCTTTTGCCCAAACTGATATTTCTGCTTTTAGTATTGTGTTTCCTTTATCAGATATTGACAGGTTTCTTCTACTCTCTAGTATCAGAATCTTTTTTCTTCTTTTATGAGCACCTAGTTTGAATGGTTTGWATCTTTTTATGACAAAAGAGTCGTTGTCAGTTAGTTTTATGTCATAAGTATATGCCTTGTTTTGAGTGTTGTGAATGGCTACAACATAGCTATTAAATACAACACCATTTTTATCTATTCTATATGATGGACCTACCTTCTCTGAGTCTATAAGAAGATACTCTTTTTCAGATGCAAAGACTAAAGCTAAGATAAGTGAAACTAAAAGTACAGCTACAAACATCTTGTTTCTTCTTGAAAAGATAGAGTTTTTCATATCATGTACAATAGTATTTGTAGAGCTCCAAGTGATAAGTGATTCTTTGCCAAGATTACCCATAACAGTACTACAAGCATCTGAACACTCTAAGCAGTTGATACACTCTAGTTGTAGACCTTTTCTTATATCTATATGAGTTGGACAGATTTTTACACAAGCTTCACAAGTAGTACACTCTTCATTGAATGACCATTGATTTATATTTGTGATATTCTTCTCGTTGTTTTCATAGATGCTACCACCTCTATTTTTATTATAGATAGTATGCTTAGTATCGTTGTCATAAAGAGCGGTTTGAGTCATTGAATATGGACAAATATAAGTACAGTAATTCTCTTTTAAATAAATAATATCAAAGATAAGAAAAGCAGCCAGACACAATATAGATATAACCATAAATAGATGATTCATTGGATTTTGAACGTAGATGAAAAAATCTTCATAAGGAACAAAATATAGTATGAAGTTAATAGATATTACTATGGATAAAACAATCCATAACGTCATTGCGACAGACTTTTTCAGTAGATAACTTAACTTAGAGTGCTTTAACTCTTTTTGTTTGTTTTTTATCTTTTTCAGATCAAGCAGAGTACCTTCTATAAGATCTCTATATATAACTCTAAAGATAGTTTGAGGACAAGCCCAACCACACCAAAACCTTCCAAGTACCGCTGTAATAGCAATAACCCCTATAAATAAAAGTATAAGTAAGAATGGCATTACATAAAATTCACTGACGCTAAAAGAAAAACCGATTATGTGAAACTCAAACCTTTCAAAAGATAAAAGTAATAGATGGTTACCGTTGATAGTGATGAATGGAACAACTAGTATAAATAGTGTGACTAAGGCATAAGTTAGATACCTTTTTTTAGTATAAGACATAAGAACTCCTGATTGTTTATTGAACTATATTTAGTTTTGGTGTTCATTTGGTGGTATATAAAAGTTTATGATGAAGAAGTTTCATTGTGTAATTTTTACACAATCGATATGAAAAATATTTTTTTTATTTTTAGCTAAAATCCAATAATTAGTATTAGTGTTATTTTTATGTACTTCAAAAGTACCTAAAATAAGGGAATCTTATCTTACATAATTTTAATATATAATTATTATTTATATTATAATAATTCTTTGTGATACAAATGTGATACTCTTGTGATAATCTTATTCCAACTTTTACAAGAAGAGGAAGAATATATGGCAAGATTAGTCGTTTTAGGTGGTGGTGTTTCTGGACATACAGCCGCAACTTTCGCAGCAAAATGGTTGGGTTCATCTCACGAAGTTGTTGTAGTTACTCCAAACTCAAAGTGGAACTGGATTCCATCAAATATCTGGGTTGGTGTTGGACAAATGTCTAAAGAAGAAGTTACTTTTGATTTAGCTCCTGTATATGCAAAAGCTGGTATCACATATAAGCAAGCAAAAGCAGTATCTATCAATCCAGAGGGGAATGAATCTGGTGACAAGCCTTTTGTAAGCATCGAGTTTACAGAAGAAGGTAAAGAGGGAGAAAGCGAAAATATTGAGTATGATTACTTAATCAACGCAACTGGTCCTAAACTAAACTTCGCAGCTACTCCAGGTCTTGGAGATGCAAATGGTCTTGGCGAACATACAGTATCAGTATGTACGGCAGAGCACGCAGTTCATGCGGCGAATGAGTTAGATAAGTGTATTGAGAAGATGAAAGCTGGAGAGCGTCAGAAGTTCTTAATAGGTACTGGACACGGTTTATGTACTTGTCAAGGTGCTGCATTTGWGTATATTTTCAACATTGAACATGAGTTAAAAAAAGCTGGTGTTCGTGATTTTGCAGATATCAAGTGGATTTCAAATGAGTCTTTCTTAGGTGACTTCGGTGTTGGTGGACTTCACATGAAATCTATGGGATTTGCTGTTAGTTCAAAAATCTTTGCTGAGTCTTTGTTTACTGAGCGTGGTATACCTTGGATTATTGGTGCTCATGTGAACAAGGTTGAAGCTGGTAAAGTTCATTATGAACTTCTAGATGGTTCTATGGATGAAGAAGAGTTTGATTTCTCTATGCTTATCCCTCCATTTGCAGGTGTTGGACTAAAAGCTTATGCTAAAGATGGTTCTGATATTACAGATACTCTTTTTGCTCCAAATGGTTTCTTAAAAGTTGATGCTAACTATGGTGCTGGTGCTTATGAAAACTGGAAAGCATCTGATTGGCCTTCGACGTATCAAAATCCAACTTATGGAAATATTTTTGCTTGTGGTATTGCATTCGCACCTCCACATCCAATTTCAAAACCGATGAAATCACCAAACGGAACACCGATTAACCCAACTCCACCTCGTACGGGTATGCCTTCAGGTATCATCGGTAAAGCTGTTGCACATAGTATTKSTNATMRYAWRAMWRMWGRTRRCTACAGTATGCGTTTGTTTTTTTGGACTGCTTTCTTCTTGTACGGGTGTTTCAATATTTTCTTCAGGTTCTTTTTTGCTTTCTTGATAACGCTGGTGAATATCAGAAATCACTTTATTGGCAAAGGCATCGGCTTTTCCCCAGTCTTTTGGACTTCGAGAAGCTTTGGTAAACCAATAAACGGCATATAAGGTTTCCATATCAATGACTTTTTCTTCTAAGGATGCAAGCTGCGGAAACTCAATGCGTAAACGCTGTTTAATATAGGCACTTAGGCTTGGGCTATGTGCATTGGTTTTTTTATGACCTTCCAAATGGCGTTGCACATCCAAATGTTTGAAAATAACATCATCTTTCACGCCATTTTTGCGCATAATAAAATAGTCGCTGACAATATGGATGATCAATGTTTCAGGTAGTGCCTCCAATTCGCTTTCAGAAAACCCAAGTACAGAGTGTTCTGTAATCCCCCTAGAACTTGCAGCAAGGTCACTTCGCAGACGAAGCATGGCAAGCATACGCACAAGTTCAGCTTGGTCTGCTGCTATTGCGATATTCATTTTTATATGATTGTTGCCCATTATTGATGCCTCATGACGTAAAAGTTTAAGGTGTGGCGGTAGCAA
>NVRL01000085.1 GCA_002732645.1 Sulfurimonas sp.
TGCTAAAAGTATCATCTCCAAACTTCCACCATTTGTAGAAAAAGTAGGTTTATTTGTTAATGTAGATGCACAGATTATCAACTCAYATATCCAAGAGTCTGGATGTACTCTAGCACAACTACATTTTGAAGCTCCAGATGAACTTTATGAACAACTTTTCGTTCCACATATTAAAGTTATCAGAGCTAAAGAGGCAAAAGATATTTTACAATACTCTGAGGAGTATAGACTTGTAGATGCATATTGCGATGTCTTCGGCGGAGCAGGAAAAAAGTTAAATATRGAGTGGTTTAAAGATATTGACTGTTCTAAGATTATTTTAGCTGGCGGTCTAGATGCAAAGAATGTTGCTTCACTAAAAGAGTATGGTTTTTATGGGGTAGATGTTAGTAGTGGTGTTGAGATATCTMRTRGNAWRARWRWYAWWAATAAAGTAAAAGATTTTWTAGCAAATGCTAGCTAAAGACTTCATACTTGACTCCAAGAGCATACATAAGCTAGCTTCAAAAGGTCTATGTATAGACAATCTCAAACCACAACTTAATGAGGACTTAGACTTCTCTCTTGAACTTTGGCATTCACAAGGACTAGAGATAGTTAAACAACGTGGTTATTTCTATTTTGCTACAAGGTTTATGTCAATATCAGATGCAGAATTTTGTGTCGTAGATATAGAAACAAACGGCTCTAAAATAGATAAACATCAGATTATAGAGTTGGCAGCAGTGAAGATAAGAAACGGTGTTATTATTGATAGATTTGAATCTTTAGTATATTGTAGAGAGATCAATAAGCATATAACAGAGATCACAGGTATATCTGTAGAAGATACAAAAAATGCACCCAATCTAAAAAAAGTTCTTTACGAATTTAAAATCTTTCTAGGAAATGCTATCTTTGTAGCCCATGATGTTAAATTTGACTATAGATTTGTATCACTTAGTATGCAAAAAATTGGATTGGCACCCCTTCTTAACCGTTCACTATGTTCACTTGCATTAGCAGAGAGAACTATAATCTCTTACCGTTACGCTCTATCTTACTTAAATGAATCATTAAATCTTCATCCAGATGCAACCCATCATAGAGCAATGAGTGATGTATTAACTACATATGAGTTATTTAAAATGTCATTAGAAAATTTAAAAAATATAGATAAGAATGTTAAGACGGCAGAAGATCTTATAAAGTTTTCAAAAGAAGCAAAAAGGTTTAAGAGACCGAAGTTTGACCCTCTACTAGAGAGTCAAGAAGAGAAAGTTTTACTCTGAATAAGCACCAACACCTGTTAGTTTATTATATCTAGCTTCCATACGTGCTTCTTTANYMAKSYMWCTNAGAGTTTTTAAGTTTTCTAAGAAGTAATCAGCAATTAAACCAGCTGCTGTTTCTTTATCTCTGTGTGCACCGATAAGAGGCTCATCGATAATATCATCAATAAGATTTAGCTCTTTTAGATCCCCACTAGTAATTTTCATAGCATTAGTTGCTGCTTCAGCTTTTTTAGGATCATTCCATAAAATTGCAGAACAACCTTCTGGTGATATTACACTAAATACTGAGTAACGCATCATTGCAAATTTATCAGCAACACCGATTGCCAGTGCTCCACCACTTCCACCTTCTCCAATAACTATAGAGATAGTTTGAGTATCCAGTTCAGCAAGTTCTAGAAGGTTTCTAGCGATAGCTTCACTCTGATTTCTCTCTTCTGCACCAAGACCAGGATATGCACCCGGTGTGTCTATAAGCATCAAAAGAGGAATATTAAATTTTTCTGCCATTTTAGCAGCACGAAGAGCTTTTCTGTAACCTTCTGGATTAGGCATACCGAAGTTTCTTCTGATTTTGTTTTTAGTACCGCGACCTTTTTGCTCACCGATAACCATAACTTTTTCATCGCCAATATAGCCTAAATAACATACGATAGCAGCATCATCACGAAAGTGTCTATCTCCATGAATTTCATACTTATCACGCATAATCAAGTTGATATAGTCAAGCGCATATGGTCTATCAATATGACGAGCAAGCTGAAGTTTCTGAAAAGGAGACAGGTTACTGAATATTTTTGATACTTCTTTATCTAAATTCTCTTGAAGTCTCTCTACTTCAACTTCATTATGACGAACGCGTGCAGAGATAATATCTTCTTGTATAAATTTAATCTTGTATTCAAAGTCTAAATATGTTGCCAAATTAAATCCTTAGTTAGATTTTTTTGAAAATTAGAACGCCATTAGTTCCGCCAAAACCAAATGAGTTACTCATAACTACATTTAGCTCAGCTTTTCTTGAACCATTTGTAACGTAATCTAAATCACAGTTTTCATCAGGTGTAGTATAGTTAATAGTTGGAGGAATGATTCCATCTCTCATAGCCATTAAACACGTAACCGCTTCGATACCGCCAGCAGCACCTAGACAGTGACCTATCTGACCTTTGATTGAACTCATTGGAGGACAGTTTTCTTTTCCGCCAAGTAAATCTTTTACAGCAGCTGTTTCATTTTTGTCATTGATCGGTGTACTTGTTCCATGAGCATTTACATAGTCAATTTTAGGTTCACCAGCCATTTTGTATGCAGCTTTCATAGCACGAGCCGGACCGTCAAGACTTGGTGTTGTAATGTGATTAGCATCTCCACTTTCGCCAAAACCGATAATCTCACCATAAATATTTGCACCACGTGCCACTGCATCTTCATATACTTCTAAAACTAAAGCTGCTGCGCCCTCACCCATTACAAAACCGTCACGGTCTGCATCAAAAGGACGAGAAGCACTTTTAGGATTTTCATTATTTGTAGAGAGTGCTTTCATAGCAGCAAATCCACCTATTCCTGCACCTGTGATTGCACATTCAGCTGAAACTACTAACATTTTTTCTGCACCGTTACAGATAATAGTCTTGACAGCTTCACYGATAGCGTGAGTTCCTGCAGCACAAGCTGTTACAGATGAGAGGTTCGGACCTTTTGTTCCATGCTCTATTGAGACAAAACCGCCTAACATATTTACTAAAGCACCTGGAATAAAAAATGGAGATATTCTACGAGGTCCGCGAGTCTCTAAAATAATAGAGTTTTTCTCGATTGACGGTAAACCACCGATACCTGATCCAGCACTTATACCAAATCTTTCCATATCTATATCTTCCCCAAGGTTAGCATCTGCCATTGCTTCTTGAGCTGCTTTAAGCCCTAGGTGAATAAATCTGTCTGCTTTTTTAACTTCTTTTGGTGCCATAACGGTTGAAGGATCAAAATCTTTTACTTGACCGGCAATCTTAACAGCATATTTTTCAGGATCAAAAAGTGAAATAGTATCTATTCCACATTCACCATCACAAATTGCCTTAAAAGAACTCTCTTTGTCATTTCCAACTGCATTTATCATGCCCATACCAGTTACTACTATTCTTTTCATTTAAAAATCTCCATGATAAAATTATAAAATATTTTAAAGAACGCAGGAGAGCTACTTAAAGCCCTAACTGAGTTCTAAAAACACTCTTAGTATGAATTATTTGCTTTCGATGTATGCAACTACATCTGAAACAGTTTGAATCTTCTCTGCTTCATCATCAGGAATTTCAATATCAAATTTCTCTTCAAGAGCCATTACTAATTCAACTACATCAAGGCTATCAGCACCTAAATCTTCAACAAATTTTGCATCCTCTTTAACTTCATCCGGGTTAACGCTTAATTGCTCAACTACTACTTCTTTAATATCTTCTAAAAGTGCCATTCTAGCTCCTATGTTTTTTAGTATAAAATCGCGAAATTATAACATATATAGCTTAAATAAACTATTATGCCATATTCATTCCGCCATTAACTTTTAATGTTTCACCAGTAATATAACTAGAGTGGTCTGAAAGTAAGAACGCTGTAGCTTCTGCAACTTCTTTTGCTTTTCCAAAACGTTTCATTGGGATTTTAGAAGTAAAACTTTCTTTAATCTCATCACTTAAAGCATCGGTCATCTCTGTAGCTATAAAGCCCGGAGTGATTGTATTATAACGGATACCGCTTGTTGCTGCTTCTATCGCAAAACTCTTCGTCATAGCAATAACTCCACCCTTAGATGCAGCATAGTTTGTTTGCCCGCCATTTCCTGTTTCACCGACAATTGAAGCGATATTAACAACTGAACCGAACTTTTTCTTTCTCATAACTTTCATAGACTCACGACATCCGATAAAACAAGAAGTTAAGTTAGCATTGATTACACTCATAAAATCTTCTGTCTTCATTCTCAGTGCTAGTTTATCTCTTGTAATTCCGGCATTGTTAACTAGGTATGAAAGTTCACCGTCACTATCAACAATAGTTTTAATAGCATCTATATATGCAGCTTCATCACTAACATCAAAACCGATTACTGCAGCATTTCCACCGGCAGCTTCGATTGTTTCTTTAACAGCGTCTGCTTCAACTGCACCACTTCTGTAGTTAATCCAAACCTTTAGACCAAACGAGGCTAAAGTTTTTGCAATCTCTGCACCAATACCACGACTTGAACCTGTAACWAAAACATTTTTTCCACTAAATTTCATTATTTGTATCTTCCTTTTTTAAATTAAAATTGTCTATATAAGACTGTGATCCATCTCAGATGGTATTTCTATATCCATTAGTTTTAAAACAGTTGGAGCTATATTGTTTAATCCGCCTGATTCAACTTTTGTAATGCCATCAGCCATAACAAAACACCATACTTTTCCAACTGTATGATTTGTTAAAGTATTTCCGTCTTCATCTTTCATCTCTTCACAATTTCCATGATCAGATGTAATAACTAGAGCATAATCATTCTCTTTTGCTTTTTCGATAATTTTCCCAAGTTGTGCATCTACTGTAGTTACTGCAATCTTTGCAGCTTCTTCATCTCCGGTATGTCCAACCATATCACCATTTGCAAAGTTTACAACAACAAAGTCATACTCTTCATCCATAGCTTTAAGTACACTCGCAGCAACTTCACTAGCACTCATCTCAGGTTTCATATCATAAGTTTTTACATCAGGAGAAGGTATAAGAACTCTTGTCTCATTCTCATATGGTTCATCTATACCACCATTTAAAAAGAATGTAACGTGAGCATATTTTTCAGTCTCAGCAGTATGAAGTTGTCTTAGTCCATTAGCAGAGATAATCTCAGCCAAAGTATTTTTAGGTGCATCTTTTGAAAATAGAACAGGGTATGAAAAAGATTTATCATACTCTGTCATCGTCGCAAGATTTACCATTTTATAATTTCTTGAAAACTCATGAAAATCAGTAGATGCAAGAGCAGTTACAAGTTCTCTCATTCTATCACTTCTAAAGTTTATAGTAAGTACACTGTCCCCACCTTTTACACCGTCATAACCTTCAAAGGCAACTGGTTCTACAAACTCGTCAGTCTCACCAAGAGCGTAAGATGAACCGATATAACCTGCCGGTTCAAAGTCTGTTTTAGSTTTTGCATCTGCTATAGCTTCATATGCTCTTTGTACTCTTCCCCAACGGTTGTCTCTATCCATTGCATAAAAACGTCCGGACATAGTTGCTATCTGAATATTTTCATTCAAATGGCTCTCTACGATTTTAAGATATTTTTGTGCAGAGGTCGGTGAAACATCCCTACCATCTGTAATCAGATGCAAGAAAACTTTTTTACCATTTTTTGCCGCAATWTTTGCTACACCCATAAAATGATCGATATGAGAGTGAACACCACCGTCACTCATCAGACCTATTAAGTGTAATCTATCTGAAGTTTTAAAAAGGTTTTGTAATGCATCGTTTTCTTCTAGAGTGTTTTCAGAAAGTGCTAGTGAGATTTTGACAAGATCTTGATACAAAACCCTACCACTTCCAATACTCATATGCCCAACTTCAGAATTTCCCATCTGACCATCTGGCAGTCCAACACTAAGTCCTGAAGTGTCAATGAGAGAGTGTGGAGTCTCTTCAAATAACTTATCATAGTTTGGTTTAGTAGCATTGTGAAATGCATTATGCTTAGTTTTAGGACTAAAGCCTATACCATCCGTAATAACTAGAACAGCTTTTTTTGACAAATTTGCTCCCTTGTATAAAGTTTTATGCAATTATACTATAATGTCGTTTTTAAACTATTAAGGGATCAATTAATTTGCTATACGAGCTTTATGAATTACTAAATATAAACATACTTGGATACATTACCATTAGGGCTGGTGTATCTTTTTTCCTTGCTCTATTCTTCACACTTTATATAATGCCAAAATTTATACGATGGGCGCAGAGAACTTCAAGTGTTCAGCCTATTAATGAGTGGGCACCTGAGAGTCATCAACAAAAAGCTAAAACTCCAACTATGGGTGGTATAGTTTTTATAGGTGCTACTATATTATCATCTCTACTAACTATCAAATTTTCAAACATGTTTGCAGTTGGAGCAATTCTAACACTTATTCTTTTCGCTCTTATCGGTTTTCAAGACGATTATGCGAAGATAAAAAAGAGTGAAAACCTTGCAGGACTAAAAGCTAGAGCGAAACTTTCACTTCAGATTTTGGCGGCTTTAGTAGTTACATCTTTTTTATGTTTTACGGCAGACTTTAACACTGATCTTTATGTTCCATTTTTTAAAACACCTATTATAGATATGGGTGTCTACTCTATCGTCTTCTGGTGTTTAGTTATCATCTCAACTTCAAATGCAGTTAACCTAACAGACGGTCTTGACGGTCTAGCAACTGTTCCATCTTTAGCTGCTCTTGCTTCTTTTAGTGTCATCATATATATTACAGGGAATGCAACTATCAGTTCTTACCTTTTGATGCCAAACTTTGATGTTGGAGAAGTTGCTATTGTTGCAAGTGCTCTTATGGGTGCTCTAACTGGTTTCTTATGGTACAACTGTCACCCTGCAGAAATATTTATGGGAGATAGCGGTTCTTTGACTGTTGGTGCATTTTTAGGCTACCTTGCAATCATCTCAAAAAGTGAGATTTTACTTCTTCTTATCGGTTCTATTTTTGTTATAGAGACTGTATCTGTGATTCTTCAGGTAGGTAGTTACAWATTTCGTAAAAAGAGAGTTTTTTTAATGGCTCCTATTCATCATCACTTTGAGATGAAAAAATGGGCTGAAAATAAGATTATTGTTAGGTTTTGGATTATCGCTATTCTTTCAAATCTTGTAGCACTTATTACTCTAAAGATTCGTTAGATGCAAAGAGTATCTCTATTTGGTTATGGAAAAACTACAAAGGCTATCGCTAGAGTTGCTGATGACGCTATTTTTTATGATGACAAATGTACAAAGCCTTTTCGTGATGAAAATGGCTTTATGGTTAAACCCTCAAGTGAGTTTAATGCAAAATACTCACAACTTGAAATTCCTTCACCTGGAATCCCACCCTCAAATCCACTCATACTGAAATCGAATAACTTAATAAGCGAGTATGACTATTTTGCAGAGACTTCACCTCTTAAGATATGGATAAGCGGAACAAACGGTAAAACTACTACTACTCAGATGATGCAGCATCTACTAGAGTCAAAAGGAAGTGAAGCAGGTGGAAACATCGGTACACCACTTGCCCAGCTTAGCCAAGATGCTAAGATGTGGATTTTAGAGACTAGTTCTTTTACTATGCATTATACTAATATAGCTACTCCAAATATATATGTTTTACTTCCAATTAGTCCTGACCATCTCAGTTGGCACGGAAGTATGCAAGAGTATGTAGATGCAAAACTAAAGCCTCTTGCAACAATGTGCGAGGGAGAAATAGCAATCGTGCCTGATGCATACAAAGATGTAGTGACAAACGCTCATCTAATCACTTATAAAGATGAAAACTCTTTAGCTGAGTACTTTGGTATAGATGTAAACAAAGTAAGCTTTAAAGGTGCCTTTCTAGCAGATGCACTTTTAGCTATGGCAGTAGATAAAATACTTTTTGATAAAGTAGATTATGAGAAGATCAACTCTTTTGTTCTTGACCCGCATAGACAAGAAGAACTCAGAGATGCTAARAACCGTCTTTGGGTAAATGACACTAAAGCCACTAATATAGATGCAAGCATCGCAGCACTTAAAAGATATAAAGAGTCACACATCCATCTTATACTTGGCGGTGATGATAAGGGTGTTGATTTAAATGAGCTGTTTGAGTATCTTGTAAATATAGATGTTAGCATCTATAATATAGGTTCAAACAAAGAGAAACTTTCTGGACTAGCAAAAGAGTACAAAATCAGCTCAATGCTATGTCTAAACTTAGCAGATGCCATTTCTAAAATAGACAAAAATCTAGGAGAAGATGAGATTGCCCTACTCTCTCCGGCAGCATCTAGCCTAGATGAATTTAGCTCTTATGCACAAAGAGGCGATGAATTTAAAGAAATAGTGCAAAACATAAGCTAGCTTTCAGCGCACAGGGGCTATAATGTCGCTCTTTAAAAGATGGCCAATTAGCTCAGTCGGTAGAGCAACTGACTGAAAATCAGTGTGTCCTTGGTTCGATTCCGAGATTGGCCACCACCTTTTAAAGATTTTTATTATTATGGCCAATTAGCTCAGTCGGTAGAGCAACTGACTGAAAATCAGTGTGTCCTTGGTTCGATTCCGAGATTGGCCACCACCTTTATATCAAATCCATTTCTTAAACATTTTAATAACAAAATATTTGATATAATAGTAAATATATATGGGGCTGACCTGGTTTCGACGGGATCAAGTAGCTTCTGACTGCATGTCGGACTGAGCATTTCCGTTACACGGCTCAAAATTGCTTAAACGCAAACAATACTAATTATCGCCCAGCTTTAGCAGTAGCTTAAGTTTTACCCCCTCTTAGAGGACGGGCTGCTTCACCGATAGACTCTAGATAAGTCGGATTCGAAGTATAACCCCTATGTAGATATATTTTAAGTCTGTCTCAGCTTAAAATGAACCTTGAGGCTCGTCTTGTGTAGCTTTGCAAGTTGTGTGAAGCAAGATTAAACTTTAACGGCTTTTCTAAGCATGTAGACGTCGGGAGTAGCGTGGTTTCGGACTGGAGTTCGATTCTCCACAGCCCCACCAATCCATAATCTAAACTAATCTAAAGACCTCTAAAAATCCCCTAAATTAAGACCATTGCAAACAATAGTTAATCTAACTAAGTCTAAACTAATCTAAAGTAATGTACCATTTAAAGGTACATTTATTTGTACATTGAGTTTTTATATAAAAAATACCTTTCAAAATGTACCACTAAGGATATAAGTTGTCTAAGATACAAGCAGTTACATTAAACAAGTTAAAGCCCAAAGATAAAGACTACACAGTGCCAGACGGTAACGGTTTATCATTACTTATTAAAACCAATGGTACAAAATTATGGGAGTTTAGATTTACAAGCCCAACTACTTTAAAAAGAAGAAAATCATCTTTAGGTAAATATCCTGATGTACCCTTAACACTTGCAAGAGATAAAGCAAAAGGACATAAAGAGCTAATAGCAAAAGGAATAGACCCGATAGACAATAACAAAGCACTCAAACAAAAAATCAAGATAGACCAAAAAGGTATATTTGATAAAGTTGTAGATGAGTGGTTTGTTAAACAAAAAAAAGAACTTGCTACAAGTACCTACACCAGAAAGGTAGGACAATTTGAGAATGATGTTAAACCATTTTTCAAAGGTAGATTAATATCAAGCATTAAACACCCTGAAATAGTAAAGCTTCTTGAAATGAAAGC
>NVRL01000086.1 GCA_002732645.1 Sulfurimonas sp.
CACGAGAGCTAATGATATCCATTGCACTGTAAATGATTTTTTCTGCTATAGATTTCTTACCATCTAACATAATTTTATTTATAAATTTCGTCAGTATTTTACTTCCATAAACTGGATCTGGCATAACTGGACGAACGGGAGCTTTTCTTCTTCTCATTTTCGAGTTTCCTTATTCTTCAATTCTTTCAAATTTACTCAAAATAAACTACTTAAAGTTTATCCTGTAGCTATTGAACTTACTTGTTTAAAAAAATAATCTTAAATTATTTTTTAGGCTTTTTTGTACCATATTTTGATCTAGCAACCATACGGTTAGCAACACCAGCAGTATCTAATGCACCACGAACTATATGATACTTAACACCAGGTAAATCTTTGATACGACCACCACGAACAAGAACAATCGAGTGCTCTTGAAGATTATGACCCTCACCACCGATATAAGAAATAACTTCAAAACCTGAAGTTAATCTAACTTTTGCAACTTTTCTTAAAGCCGAGTTAGGTTTTTTTGGTGTAGTTGTGTAAACACGAGTACAAACACCACGACGCTGTGGACACGATACAAGAGCTGGTGATTTTGATTTTTTAATCACACGTTTACGCTCTTTACGAATCAATTGATTGATTGTAGGCATACAATTCCTTTACTTTGTTTTTTCCAGTAGAATTTAACTCTCTATTTTAGGGAGTTATAGACGCGTAATAATACAGAAATTGTAATTAAAGTTAGCTTATTTTAAGTATGGATTAATATTTATTGTTTGAAGTGAGAAATAAAAGCTCCTACGCAAGTGCGTAGGAGTCAGAAATGTATATAATTTTATCTATTCTTCATCGTCGTGAAAGATAATTTCTTGATCTTTGTAGATACCTGTTCCAACAGGAATAGTACGACCAATAATAACATTTTCTTTAAGGTCATTAAGATCATCTATTTTAGCAGAAACAGCAGCTTCTGTAAGAACTTTTGTTGTATCTTGGAATGAAGCTGCAGATATAATCGAGTCAGCAGAAACAGCTGCACGAGTAATACCAACTAAAAATGGCTCTGCAATCGATGGACGACCACCAAGATTAATAATTTTCTCATTTTCTATAGCAAATTTAGCTTTAGAAACTAAATCACCTTCAATGAACTTAGTATCTCCAGATTTAACAATTTTAATCTGACGTAACATTTGAGTAAATATTACTTCAATATGTTTATCTGCAATATTTACCCCTTGAGAACGGTAAACTTGCTGAACTTCAGATACTAGATAGTTATAAAGTGCTTTAACACCCATAATACGAAGAAGCTCATGTGAAGAGATAATACCCGTAGTAAGTCTCTCACCAGAGTGAACAAAGTCACCTACAGCAACAACTGCAACATGAGATTTATCTACAAAATACTCTTTAATAATTCCATTCTCAGAAGCAACAATAATACGCACTTTACCACGAAGTGGTTTACCAAAACTAACAACACCATCTATTTCAGATATAAGTGCTGTAGCTTTTGGGCGACGACCTTCAAAAAGTTCAGATACACGAGGAAGACCCCCAGTAATATCGCTTGACTTTTGAAGTGCTTTTGGTGTTTTAGCGATAATATCTGCCACTTTAACAGTTGCACCATCATCAACAAATAGAGATGACTTAGCATCAATTGCATATCTTAGTAATTCACCATCTTCAGTAGCAAGTACAATTGTTGGTTTATACTCAGCTGAGATATGGTCATTAATCATAAGACGTGTTTTACCTGTAAGTTCATCAAGTTGCTCAGTTGCTGTAGTACCTACGATAATATCTTCATATTTAACTACACCATTTGCTTCTGTAATTACAGGATTTGAATACGGATCCCATTCTGCAATAACAGTAGACTCATCACTTGTAGGTTTAGCTATAAGAGTTGCTGAATCTACTATTGCATCATCATCAGTAATAATTACAGAACCACGAGCAATATAGTGTCTGATTGCTTCACGGTGATTAGTATCTACAACAGTAGCAAATAGACCTTTCTCGATAACTTCATATCCAGCCTTAAGACCTTCAAATCTTTCTAGATAGTCACCTTTAAGTAGGAAGTACTTAACAGTACCATCTTCTTTAGCTAATATTTTTTGAGTTACAGGTGCGCCATCATCAACTAATATTTCAGATGCATACGGAATACGACTTGGAACATTCCAACCATCTTTAATAGTTTCTACTATAGACTCATCTTCAGCTACTTCTACACCATTTTGATATGGGAAATAGTATTTACCTTCGATTTGTCCTGCTACTCCAGCAAGTTCATTTGGCTTAGCAATTTCATTTTTGCGAAGAGCGTAACGAACAGTATCTTTTTTAGAAATTATACTTACAATAACTTCATCGTGGACAGTTTGTATCTCTACTTTACCAGCGAATGGAGCTTTAATTTTAGGTTCAACTAAAAGTACAGCAGCATTTCTTCTATTAGCAACGATATTTTTACCCTCTTTAGAAGAGTATGTCTTAACGTTATAGTAACGGWTAAAANNTTYYTYTWSWKCTACMMMCWSMYRMKYTTGANGYASYYRWACTKGCARTWCCCSCAWSRTGRAATGTAYKWARAGTMAKYTGTGTWMCWGGYTCWCCKAWTGWTTGTGCAGCAATAATACCAACTGCTTCACCAGTACGAACGATATGACCWGTTGCAAGGTTAACACCGTAACAAAGAGCACAGATTCCACCACTACTTTTACAAGTCGTAGGAGTTCTAATATGTGCTGCTTTAATTCCTGCTTCCGCAATTACTTTAGCACTTACTTCATCAAGAAGAGTACCTTCAGCAAATAGAATTTCATTTGAGATAGGATCTATAACATCATCAGCTAGAACTCTACCATTAAGTCGATCTTCTAATGACTCAATTAGAGTATTTTGATCAGAAATATCTGAAATCTCTATCCCTTCATGAGTATGGCAGTCATGTTCAACAATCTTAACATTTTGTGCAACATCAACTAGCTTACGAGTAAGATAACCCGCATTTGCTGTTTTAAGTGCTGTATCGGCAAGACCTTTTCTAGCACCGTGAGTTGAAATAAAGTACTCTATTACGTTAAGACCCTCTTTAAAGTTAGAGATAATTGGTGTTTCAATAATATCACCACTTGGTTTAGCCATTAGACCACGCATACCAGCTAACTGACGAATCTGTGCAGCAGAACCACGAGCACCAGAATCCGCCATCATATGAATAGAGTTAAAACCATCTTTATCATTTTGAACGAGTTCCATCATCTGGGATGCAAGAGTATTATTTGTATCTGTCCAAACATCAATAATTTTATTGTATCTCTCCTGTTCAGTTAAAAGACCTGCTTCAAACTGCTTTTGAATCTCAATAACTCTGTTTTTAGACTCAGTTATTTTAGCTTCTTTTGTTTCTGGGATTCTAATATCATCAATAGAGATAGATACACCAGCTTCAGTTGCATGTTTAAAACCTAAATCTTTAAGACGGTCAAGAAATCCTGAAGTAACCCCAATACCACCATGTTTTTGAACATAATCAACAATTTCATTGATATATTTTTTCTTCATAACTCTATTCCAAAGCTCTGAAGGAACAAAATCTGGAAGCACTGCTTTAAGAAGCATACGACCGGCAGTAGTATGAATTATTCTACMATCAATTCTTGTTCTTACTTTAGCATGAAGATCAAGTGCATCATGCTCAATAGCGATTCTTACTTCATCAACGTTTGMAAAAAGTTTATTTGAACCTTTTACCCCATTTTTTTCTAAAGTAATGTAGTAGATACCAAGAACCATATCCTGAGAAGGTGTAGCAATCGCTTTACCAGATGCAGGAAGCATAATATTCATAGATGCAAGCATAAGTACTTTACATTCAGCAATAGCAGCAGAAGATAAAGGTATGTGTACAGCCATCTGATCACCATCAAAATCGGCATTGAATGCCGCACAAACTAATGGGTGAAGCTGAATAGCTTTACCATCAATCAGTTTAGGGTGAAATGCTTGAATAGAAAGTTTATGAAGCGTTGGTGCACGGTTAAGCATAATAGGATAACCATCAACTATCTCAGCTAAACACTCCCAAACTTCATTTGTTTTATCTTCGATCATCTTCTTAGCAGCTTTAACTGTAGTCGCGTAACCTTTATCTTCTAGCTTAGCTATCAAATGTGGTTTAAATAGCTCAAGAGCCATTTTCTTTGGCAAACCACACTCGTCCATAGTTAAGTTTGGTCCAACAACGATTACAGAACGTCCAGAGAAGTCAACACGCTTACCAAGTAAGTTTTGACGGAAACGTCCCTGCTTACCTTTAATAATCTCACTTAAAGATTTAAGAGGACGTTTGTTAGCACCTTTTACAGCGTTTGCACGACGACCATTATCAAAAAGAGCATCAACAGATTCTTGAAGCATACGCTTTTCATTACGAACAATAATCTCAGGAGCTTCAAGTTCAACTAGACGCTTAAGACGTTGATTACGGTTAATAACACGACGGTAAAGATCATTTACATCAGAAACTGCGAACTTACCACCATCAAGTGACACAAGTGGACGTAAATCCGGTGGAAGAACTGGTAGTACTGTTAACATCATCCAAGCAGGGTTATTTCCAGAGTTTAAGAAAGACTCAATTACTTTAAGTCTCTTAGCAATAGTTTTTCTTTTTGCTTCAGATTTTGTAAGTTCAATATCTTCTTTTAGTTGAGTAAATAAATCAACTAAGTCTATAGAATCTAATAAATCACGAATAACTTCACCACCCATACGAGCTTTAAAGCCTAATTCACCAAATCTTTGGACTAAAGTACGGTACTGTTCTTCATTTAAAACATCATATTTTAAAACCGGTGTTTTTGATTCTGCATCATAATATGCTTCTCCACCAGACTCAACAATGTATGCTTCATAGTAAAGTACACGTTCTAAATCTTTCATTTTGATACCAAGTAGAGTACCGATTCTCGATGGTAATGAACTGACATACCAAATATGTGCAACTGGTGTTACAAGTTCGATGTGACCCATACGGTTACGACGAACTTTAGTGCTTGTTACTTCAACACCACACTTTTCACAAACAACACCCTTATAACGCATCTTCTTGTATTTACCACATAGACACTCATAGTCTCTTACTGGTCCGAAAATCTTCGCACAGAAAAGTCCATCACGTTCAGGCTTAAGAGTACGGTAATTAATAGTCTCAGGCTTTTTAACTTCACCATGACTCCAAGACATAACCTTTTCAGGAGAAGCTAAACGAAATTGTAGCTTCTTAATATCTTTAGGTCTCTTATCTTCTGTTACTTCAATAGGTACTAATTTACGCATCTTCTTCTACCTCGTCAAAAATCTCTACATCAAGAGCCAATGCTTGAAGCTCTTTAGTTAAAACAAATAGTGTTTCAGGAATACCAGATGCTGGTATCAACTCACCTTTAGTAATTGCTTTGTAAGCACGAACACGCCCATCAACATCATCTGATTTAATAGTCAGCATCTCTTTTAGAACCGCAGAAGCTCCATAAGCCTCTAGTGCCCATACTTCCATTTCTCCGAATCTCTGTCCACCAAATAGTGCTTTACCACCAACCGGCTGTTGAGTTACAAGAGAGTATGGTCCAGTTGAACGAGCATGAATTTTCTCGTCAACTAAGTGATGAAGTTTAAGGATGTACATGTAACCAACATTAACACGCTCTTTTATTTTTTCACCTGTTAAACCGTTATAAAGTACAGTTTTACCATCAGCATCCATTTTAGCAAGTTCAAACAACTTATCAAACTCCGCCTGATTTACACCTTCAAAAATTGGAGTTGCAAATCTTACACCACCTTTTGCCCAGTCTCTAGCATATCCTAAAAACTTCTCATCACTCATATCACCAATAACTTTTACAGCATTCATCATACCAGCGATATCCGCAATAGAAATCATTTTAGAGCGAAGATTATCAATAAAGTCTTTTTGTTTACTCTCGAACTGCTCTAAGATTTGGTTACCAAGCTCACGACCTGCCATACCTAAGTGCATTTCTAAGATTTGTCCAATATTCATACGAGATGGAACACCTAGAGGATTCAGACAAACATCAACGCTACGTCCATCTTCCATATAAGGCATATCAACTTCAGGAACTATAATAGAAACAATACCTTTATTTCCATGACGACCAGCCATTTTATCACCAACTTTTAGTTGACGTTTAGTAGCGATATAAACTTTAACATACTTAACAACGCCATTAGCTAAAATATCATCTTTTTCTAATATAGTAAGTTTCTCTTCATGCTCATCACGGAAAAGTCTTTTCTCTTTTTGAAAGTAATTTTTAGTCTTATTATACGCATCTTGAATCTCAGAAGAGAATGATTTAACAATAGCATTCATTGCAAAACGGTTTACTTCAATTAAGTCATCAGAGTTAATGATATCACCAGCTTTATACTCTGTATCACCAATTTTAATATCACTTATTAATGCTTCTTTAGTAAGAAGTTTAGCCACTCTTAGCATCTCTTCTTTATCAATCATAAGAAGACGGTCATAGTGCTCACGCTCTAAATAATCTCTCTCTTCTTTTTCAAGCTCAAGTGCACGAGGATCTTTGTCATAACCTTTCTTAGTAAAGATTTTAACATCAACGATAATACCTTCCATACTTGGAGGACAATAAAGTGATTTATTTATAACGTGACCAGCTTTTTCACCAAAAATAGCACGAAGAAGACGCTCTTCTGGAGTTGGTTTCACTTCACCTTTTGGTGAAACTTTACCTACTATAATCATACCGCCGCTAACGTGAGTACCAATTTTAACAATACCACTCTCATCTAAGTGAATCAGCTCATCATCTCTTACATTAGGGATATCACGAGTAATCTCTTCAACACCATGCTTAAGCTCTCTAGCTTCTAGGTCTTTTTCATAAATATGAACAGATGTAAAAGCATCTTGACGAATCAATCTTTCAGAAATAACAATAGCATCCTCAAAGTTATAACCGTTCCATGGCATAAAAGCAACCATAGCATTAACACCAAGTGCCAATTCTCCCTGATCCATATTTGGACCATCTGCAATCACTTGACCTTTTTTCACTTGTTGTCCAACATTTACAATTGGCTTCTGAGCAAAAGAAGTATTTTGATTCGTACGAAGATTTTTCTGTAATGGATAGTAATCTATATAAATCTCACCATCATCGTCACCCATTACATAAATATGTTTACCATCTACTTTTTCAACTACACCAGATCTTTTTGCTTTAACACATTCCCATGCATCACGAGCAACAAGTTTCTCTACACCTGTTCCTACCATTGGAGAAGTAGGTCTAAGCAGAGGTACTGCTTGACGTTGCATATTTGATCCCATTAGAGCACGATTGGCATCATCGTGCTCTAGGAATGGAATAAGTGAGGCTGCAACACCAACAACCATACTTGAACTTAAATCTGCATATTCACAATCAGTGGCTGGACGAAGTAAATATTCCCCATCACGTCTTACAGTAATAAGAGGTTCAATAAATTGATTGTTATCATCAAGCTTATTTGATGCAGCTGCAATTTTAATACCTTCTTCTTGAGTTGCTGTTAAATATACTATCTCTGAAGTGATTAGTCCATCTTTCATAATTTTATATGGAGCTTCAATAAAACCATGCTCATTAACTTTTGAATATGTAGCTAAAGTATTAATAAGACCAATATTTTGTCCCTCTGGAGTCTCAATAGGACATATACGACCATAGTGAGTAGCATGAACATCACGCACTTCAAAACCGGCACGCTCTTTTACAAGACCACCTTCACCTAGAGCTGAAAGACGACGCTTATGAGTAACCTCTGATAATGGATTCGTTTGATCCATAAATTGAGAAAGTTGTCCGCCAGAGAAAAACTCCATAATAGTAGATGTTATCATTTTTGAATTGATTAAATCGTGTGGCATTAACTCGGCCATAGGACCACTCATAGTTGATAGTTTATCTCTAATTGCTTTTTGCATCTTAATAAGACCATTGTGCAATTCGTTACCTAAAAGTTCACCGATTGATCTAATACGACGATTGCCAAGGTGATCTCTATCATCAATATGACCTTGACCATTTTTAACTTTAATAACATACTTAACAGAGTTAATAACATCTTCGTGAGTTAAAACAGTTACATATTCAGGGATATTTAATCCTAGTTTATGATTCATTTTCATACGACCAACTTTAGTCAGGTCATATCTCTCTGGATCAAAGAATAGTTGATTAACAAAGATTTTTGCAGCTTCTTTAGTAACTGGTTCACCTGGTCTCATAACTTTATAGATACGAATCGCAGCTAAATCATTCTCATCTTCAATTTCTTCTGTTTGCTTAAGTAGTTTCAATGAATCAGAATCAGCGTTAAATGCATTAATAATTGAACGGTCAACACCTTCAGCTAAATCATTTGCAATTTTAAATTCGCTTACACCAATCTCAGCCATTTTCTTAAGTTTTGTCTCATCAATATGAGTCATTGTATCAAAAAGAATTTCACCAGTCTCTGGATCAATAATAGGCTCAGCTAAATAACGTTCTAAAAGAGTTTCAAGTGGATATTCTACTGATTTTAGCCCATCATCGATAAATTTTTGTGCTTTTTTAACTGAAAGTCTTTTTCCTGCTAAAATAAGTACTTTACCGTCTGTGTCAATTAAATCATAACTTAGTCTAGCTGCAAAGTCACTTGGATTAAAGTCCATTATAAATTTATTGTCATCAATACTAATAGTCTGAATAGGATAAAAGAGTTTTAATATATCTTGTTTTGAGTAACCTAAAGCACGGAACATAATAGTTACAGGAACTTTACGACGCTTATTAATTCTCATATAAAGAATATCTTTTGGATCATACTCAAAGTATAACCATGAACCACGGTCTGGAATAATTTGGCCAGTATAGATAAGTTTATTTCCAGCAGTAGTTGATACTTCTTCTTTAAAAATAACACCTGGTGATCTATGAAGTTGATTAACAACAACACGCTCAACACCATTAATAATAAATGAAGTTCTATCTGTCATAAGTGGTATATCACGAACAAATATATTTTGCTCTTTTATATCTTTTACACCAAGTTTTTCTTTAGTGTTCTCATCTCTATCCCAAAGTACAAGACGTGTTTTCATTCTTAGGCTAACAGCATAAGTAAGACCACGCTCCATACATTCTCTAACAGTATATTTTGGATTTGCAACTTCACTACCGATGTACTCAACAGTAAGTCTATTTTGAGTATCATGAATAGGGAAAACTGATTGAAATACTGTCTCAATACCACTAGCAGATCTATCTTTTGCATCTAACATCAAAAATTTGTCATATGAACTTTGTTGAAGTTGTAGTAAGTTTGGTACTTCGATCTGTTGAGGAGTTTTAGAGAAGTCTACACGAAGACGGTTTCCGGAGTATAAAGTGTTTAACATAGGCTACCTCGATAAGTAATTAGTATCATATTCAAGCGTCCTTGGATAGCTCGGGAAAAATCAATAAATGGTCGCATAACTTTAAATCAGGCCACGTTATTTTCAGTTCGGCTTTTCTGCCTTCGTGGATTCAAAAAAGAAGAGACTACACAAAGATATTTT